>JAKLIV010000040.1 GCA_022709405.1 Spirochaetota bacterium | reverse complement strand
ATGTCCGGGGTTATGGCATGGAAATAAATGTTGGCTCCGCTGTTTCCGACAGCGCATCGTTTCAGCAGACGCAGTATGCGGTTTTCGAGTCCCTCGATCACCCGGTATGCGTCCTCGGCATCGACGGTACTTTCCTGTACGGCAACGGCGCGTTCGGGCGTTTTTTCAACCCGGCCGGCAAGGGCATTCATCTTTCCTGGGAGCACCCTTTTTTTCCCGAGTACCGAAAGAGGATCGCCATCGCGTACCTGAGCGCGATCAAGGGCGCGCAGAAGCAGTGCTTCGCCATAATCAATTCCTCGGACGGCAAGCAGCTCCCGGTCGAGATATACCTGTATCCAATGCGGCAGAACGGCGCCGTGGTCTCCATCCTCGCCATGATGAAGATCGTGGACGAAAGGCTTCTGTCCTTCGACCGCTCCACACTCTCCCTGATATCCGACGACAATTTCCTCTACGACAGCCTGTATTTCGAATTCTCGCCCATGCCCATCATCAGGGTGGACGACAAGTATTCGATAACCCGCTTCAGCCATTCGGCTGACGGCTTTTTCGGCTATTCGTCGGACAATATGAACGAGAGGGACGCCGCGGGCCTGCAGACGCTTTTTCCGTACGATTCGGAGCGCATCAAGAAATCCGTCGCGGCGATAGTATCGGGAGAGACCGCGTTTCAGCGCGTCGGCGAGACCAAGATCCAGACTGCGGCCAAGGAGCGCAAGCTCGCCAACCTCATCCTGTACCCGATCATACAGGGCAACGAGATATCGTCGGTCGAAATCATCATCGAGGACATAACCGCGCTGCGCGACCTGAGGGACCAGATCAACACCATGAGAAGGGTCCAGCTGCTGAGCGACATCACCAAGGGCTTCCTGCACTCCCTGAACAACACGATGAACGTCATCATGAGCAAGACCCAGCTGCTGCTGCAGATCACCGAGAAGGAAAGCGTGCTCGACGGGATCCACCTGATCGACGAATCCGTATCCGACCTTGTCGACCAGACGAGGCGTGTCCAGGAGTTCATAGCGGCAAGGGGCGACGTCATCGAGGAGAGGGCCGAGCCGCTGGTGAACATCATCGAGGACGCGATCGAGTTCGCCAAGATGCAGTTCAAGGTCGAGGACAAGGAAAAGCGAAGAAGCATCAACATCGAGAGGAAGTACTTCACCAGCGTCCATATAAAGACCGACACCCGCCTCATGAGGGAGATCGTGATATCGATCGTGCTCAAGGTCGCGAATTTCCTGACCAGAAAGGGCACGCTGCAGATCGAGCTCAAGAGCAACCACGACATCTGCCTGACCGTACACACGAAAAAAGACGAGGCCGTTGACCCGCAGACCCCGAAAGGGAACTTCTCCTTTTCGGGCGTCGGTGTCCGCGATCTTGCCGAAAAGCTGAACATAAAGATCTTCGAGGAGGAGTCGGCCGATTCCTATACGATGAAGGCGATCCTGCCGCCGCGCATGGTGCAGGACAAGCAGGCGAGCGAGACCGGCCCCGTTGAATACAAGCTGCGCGACCTCGACATAATCGTGGTCGAGGACGAGATCTCGCTGCAGAAGATTCTCTACGAGCTTTTCGACCGCATGGGCAACAGGGTGTTCATCTGCGAGAACGGCCTGGACGCGCTCGAAGAGTTCAGGCGAAAGCACTATGACCTGGTCGTGACCGATTACGGCGTGGCCGGACTCACCGGGATCGAGCTCGCCGCGAAAGTCAAGGAGATCAGCGAAAACACTCCCACCGTGCTGCTCTCGGGCTGGATGCTCGAGGACATGTCGTCGTACAAAAACGTCATAGACCTTTTTCTGCCCAAGCCGTTCAAGCTGCAGGACCTGCTCAAGGGGATTTCAAAACTGATGGCGGAGCGCGGACGCCAGGATTAGATCGCCTCGCTCATCCTCTTCATCTCTTCGATCCTTCCCATGACAACGATGACGTCGTTCGCGTCGAGTTTCTCTGTCGGCTGGGGATTGAAGATCATCTCGCCGTTGTATTTCTTGATGAGCACGATGATCACGCCGAAGTTTTTTCGCAGGCTGCTCTCGATGAGGTTCTTGCCGATGAGCGGCGAGCCGGGTCTGACCACCGCCTCCTCCATGTGCAGGCCGAGGTTGCCTTCCATCACCGCTATGTCAATGAAGTCGATGACCGTCGGGCGGATGAGCACGTGCGCCATCCTCTTGCCGCCGAGAAGATACGGTGACACGACCCTGTTGGCGCCGGCGCGTATGAGCTTGGATTCACTCTTCTCCTCCGAGGACCTGGCCAGCACGAAGATGTCGGGCCTGAGCCCCCTGGCGGTCAGGGTGATGAACACGTTGTCGGCATCCGACCTTACCGCGGTCACGAGGGCCCTGGCCTTCATGATTCCCGCATTGATAAGGGCGTCGTCGCTTGTAGCGTCCATGGGAAGGTACAGGTACCCGGTGGAAGCCAGCTCGGCAAGGGGCTCCGGGCCGCTCTCGATGACCACGAATTTCTTGCCGTAGGACTGCAGCTCGGAGCAGATGAGGGTGCCGATCCTACCGAATCCGCATATGATGAAGTGATCCGAAAGTTCAGATATTTTCTTTTCCACTTTTCTTCTCCCGAAGGTTTTTTGGAGCTCGCCCTCGACGAACATTCTCAAAATATTGCCCAGGGTGTAGGCGGCGATGGTGATGCCCGTGCTGATGAGCCCTATGGTGAGCAGCCTGCCGTATGACGAAAGCGGCCTGACCTCCCCGAATCCGACCGTGCTGATGGTTATGACCGTCATGTACAGGGAGTCGAAGAGCGACATGCCCTCGATGAAGTGGTATCCCGTGACTCCGAAGGTTATGGTCGCGATGAAGAGATAGAGCGATATCCTGATTTTTCTCACGGTCGTTTCCCGGATCGCCCTGCCGCCGGTTGCCAAGCGGAGGTCGTGTACGCGAAGGCATTATGGGGAATGATTAATCTTTTTGCAATCACAATTGGCCCCGCAGGTACCCCTGAAGGGGGGCTTATGAGAAAGCGGTTGGCGCTAAATATACGCTGAAAGCCGGCTGCGACGGAGCGGTGACGGAGCGGCAGGCCGTGTGAAGGGAAGGTGAGCCGTTATCAGTGTCCGCCTGCCGGCGGACGGGATTATGAGAAGAGCATGTCAGGGAAACTTCATCATATCTTCCGGGGGTTAAAGGCTTCCCGGCATCTTCTAACTGATCCGCACTGGCTGTTACCTTCAGGTACCGTTTAAACCCCCTAACCCCCAGAGGGGGCAGCATCGGGATGTGCTCCGTGCCGGCACTGAATGGTATATCTATGCGCCACTGTTTGTCGGGGGACAGAGGAGTATTGCCATCTGTGTATGCCTTCATGTACCGCGAGATATACAGGTTGTGGCCCGTCATTCCCAGCTTTCTCGCTTTTCTGTTGTAGGTATCTTTCTCCTCATCCGGCAGTCGTCGCCACGAGGCCATGGCGTCCCTGAACCGTGAACGGTTGGCCTGCTGCGCCGGCGTGCGGGGATTGGGCGGGATGATGTATGCGCGCATGACCGTGCGTCCGAAGCGCTCGTACAAAACGATGCCGCCGATCGCGCCGCTGATCGAGTCTATTGCCGGGTTCAATATCGCTGTAGCCATAAATTGCCTCCTGGGAGCGTGGTTGAGGGATCATATAGTAGTCTGAAAAGGAGGGATTTTGGTACAAAAAAATTGGAAACTGTCAGGACAGGATTGCGGGATTTACAGATTGCCGGGATCGTGAAAGCAAAGAGGGAGAATAACGCCAAGTCGAAAAGGAACAGGGGAGAGAACATGCCAGAGCAGGATTTCGGGATTCATGAGAAAAAAGCCTTGCATTCGGGGCTTTTTGTGTAAAAAGATAATCGTTCAAGTCAGGTGAAACACTCTTTCGCGGGGCTGCAGGGGCGAAGCCGGTTCGGGCATCCTTCCCCTCATTGTGTTTCGTGCAACGGGTTTGGGCGGGGGAAATTACTTGATTTTAAAGTAACTAATAATGAAATAGCGGTACCTGTAATTATTCTTGCAATTTTTAATCATTAACAACCAGTATGAATCGAACAGGAAATAAATTACAGGAAAACCATGATAAAACTAGCGACCTTCTTTACGATAATTATATTTTCACCAATGTTTGTATACGCGAATGATTCGCCGGTCACATTCTTTAGTGGAAGCGTATCGATCCTTGAAAAAGAAGAATCCATATCAATGGAATCCGAGGAAGTGCATTTCTATCTTTATAAAGATTATTATATTGTTGATGGGCGATTCAATTTTTACAACTCCGGCAATAACAAAGAACTTATGGTTGGTTTTCCAAGGGCGTTTGCCGGTTACTATGGCGACATAGACCAGATATCAGATTTCACTTCTTACGAAGCGTGGGTAAATAATATATCATCAACTTTCGCAATAAATAATTCTTCAATATCATGCAAAACACCTGACGATAAAATAATCCGTGTTGAAAAAAATGATATTAATGTTAAAGCTGAACTTGCTGAATTAAAACCTGATCCTTCGAGCTTCATAGAAATTAAACAATGGCTGATCAGAAAAATCGTTTTCCCTTCAAAATCAAACACGGAAACCAGGATACGATACAAAGCCAAATATGAGCAAGGCCGTGTGTGCACTGATAAATATTTCGTCTACATATATGGCTCGGGTAGGCCATGGAAAGGTAATATAAAGAAAGCGAAATTCATTGTTCACCAGACCCCTGAATGCTGGATCAATTTCATGCAGATTAATGATGCCGAATTAAAAAGAGAAGATGAATACACTTTTTACTTTGAGTGGGAGAATTTTGAGCCTGGCCCTGATGAAATAATAACTCTATATGCAACAGAATATTTTTTCGATCAGCCATGGGATGACGGTTGCCATGCCAGTTTTAAATACAAGGATAAAGAAATACCTGAAAACCTGCTTAACATTCTGTCAATCAAGCAGGCGGGTTATCTTCGCAACAGCATATTCGCAGCTTATGGAAAAAGATTCAATAAACCTGAATATGTCAAATATTTCAATGAACTAAACTGGTATAATGACTTAAAAGAAAAATACGGCGATGACAAACTGACGGATACGGATAAAAGGAATGTAAGCAGATTATTAAAACTTGAAGAAGAGTTGAAGAAAAAATATCCGCATTAATCGACATATTTATTATCATACAGGGAAGCCGCCCGCCCCCATATAAATCCGACTGTGATATGTATATCTTATCAATAATTTTTAATGAAGGATAATTGAGATTGATTCCACTCGCCATCCATTCCATACTTCATAATTAATAAATCAACATCAGGTGATGACGATGAAGCATTCATGCGAGTGCAGGAAATCCCACAGGTTTAAAAAGCGAGCAGTCAAATCATCTCTGCTCCATGTGCTCTGAGCCGGGCATCAGGGTTGAGTGGAACAAGGTGCCTGATCTGAAACCCGGTGCTGGCGGAACCGAAAAAAATATTAAAAAAGCCTTGCACACCCGAGTATTTCTGGTCAATCATCAGGGTTGTCTTGACTGGTTCGGATAAAACTCATCGTGTTTCGTGCAACGGGTTTGGGCGGGGGAAATTCCTCTGTGCCGTATTCATCGTGCCCGCTAACGCTCATCACTATGGATATTATCTCCCGGGAAGTCCGCAAACCAAATAATAATTGACACTATAATGCCGAATCCGTTAAGTATGGGTTTAACTCTACCAGGATGGATAACAAGTAATGAAAATGATGAAAGCATTAATGATGATTCTTGCAGTGAGTGCAATACTTTTCCCGGGATGTGATGATTCCAGCGACCCGGTTTATCATTTACCGGTCTGTCATTTAAGGGTAATCTCGCTGGGAGGTGGGTTTTACGGATATTATATCGTTGACGGCGAAAAGGTTGAATTCTCAAGCATCGAATTGGAACCCGGCGACCTGTATTATGAATATAAACAGGAAATTGGCAAACTTCATTCTCTCCATGTTACTGCGCAAGGAATCGGAGAAGATTGTGCAACCGATGATCCCTGTACTTCCTATCTCGAGATCACCTTATATACAGACAAAACCGAGCTTGTAACTCAATCATCAGTTAAAGAGGAGGACATGGATCTCTCGGTGTATCTATCATATGAGTAATCCTATGTGTTCTAATGCCCTGATCCGGGGCTTTTTTTGTTAAAAGATAATCATTCGGGTCAGGTGAAACACTCTTTCTCGGGGCGCAGGGGCGGGGCCGGTGAAAGATTCAATCTATGGTCAGTCAAGAGTAAAGGTCTCCATAAGTATCAGGTGAACAGGTCGATTGAGGAGGATCATCCATGAAACAGCGAATAAAGGAATACTCGTTGGGCCTTGGACTCGATGATGTGGGATTCGCATCGGTCGCCGGCTATCACAGTCCGCAGGGCCCGGAAATCGAGACCTTGTTTCCCGGGGCCAGGTCCATCGTCGTGGGCTGCGTGAGGGAAATGTCCCACGTAGAAAGCCCCAACCCGCAGCTCGCCATGAACGGCAGGCTGGATGTGCAGGAATTTGCCCGCGGTATCAATTACAAGCTCTCCCGCTTCATCGAAAACGAGTGCGGCGGCAGGGCCATGAGCGTGCCCCTGTCCTATCCCCTGAACCTTGATCCCGCGCAAACAAGAACCGTCGCCGATATCTTGCTGCGGCATGCCGCCGTGGCCGCGGGGCTTGGCGCGTTCGGCCGCAACAATCTGGTGCTGCATCCCCGCCTGGGGGCGCGCGTGCTGTTTCTCGCGGTGCTCACCGATCTGGCGATCGAACCGGACGAACCGGTGAAGGAGAATCCCTGCACCGGGTGCAATATCTGCGTCGAGACCTGCCCGTCCCGGGCCCTGGATGTCGAGGGCCAGACCGATTTCATGAAATGCATCATGGCCTCTCAGCCCTACGGTCTTCCCAAAAACGTAATGTACTGGCTGCAATGGGCGGGAAGGACTCCCGATGAGCAAAAGAAAATGGTCCTGTCAAAGGACTTTTTCATGATGTACCAGGCCGGGTTCATAGGGTTCCAGTATTTCTGCTACAAGTGTTATGCCGGGTGCCCGGTGGGCAGGGAATAAGCGGCGTGCGCTGCTGAAACAGCAAGTGCAAAGGAGCGCTGCCACGGAAGAATGGAAAAACGATCTACGTGCTGTGCGCGCAAAACTGCGGTCCCGAGGTCGAGGACAACCGGACCGTGAAGGTGCGCGGCGACAGGGACAACCCCTGCAGCGGGTTTTCGGCGGAGGAATTACCTTGTATCAAAGGGCAGCCTTCCAAAACGCCGAAAGTGGCAATTTATATTTTCGTACCGATGCTGAACTCGTGGGCGATACGAATGAGATCGACCTTGCTCTCGGCGCCCAGCTTCTGATAGATGTGCTCCTGGTGCGACTGCACGGTGCGCTGTGAGATGCCAAGCTGGCGGGCGATTTCCATGCTCGTGAGGCCCTCGATGGTCAAGTCGATGATCTGCATTTCGCGGTCCGATATTTTATAGGACCTGGCGAATTTCTGCCTACCCCTGTTCTCCCGTGAAACGACAAGATAGCCCGAAAGATCGCCGAAATCATCAAAGACCTTCGAAAGATACGAATCGGTTTCGACCGGTTCATCCTTTCCTCTGTAAACAATAAGCCGGTTAATTCTGGGCAGGCCGTTTTCACCCATGTTTTGCAGCGAAGATCTCACCGCGCCGCCGTCCATGATGAGGTCGGCAAAATTCGTCCCCGCATGGGCCTGCGGGTCAAAGGATATCGCCTCGGCGCACCGGGCGTTGGCGGAAATCACATTCAGTCCCGGGTCGAGAAGAAACACCATGTCGCTGATGTGGGTTATGATCTCATCGGCAACGATCGCGGGTCTGAAATCCATCATCCTGAAACGGAACACGGCGAAGTACAGGCCCGCCACATAGGGCAGATGGTACGTGGGCCCGACGTTGGGCACGTCGGGTATGAAAAAGGGGATCACCCACATGCCCAGAACTCCGACAAGGGTGCTCAGGGCCAGATTGGCCATGAGCCATTTCGCCTGGAGCCTTTCCTTGTTGGTGCGCGCGCCAGCGGCAAACCGTATGATCGCCGCCACGGTGGCGGCGGTGTACAGCACCACCTGGCCCGAGGCCAGGTAAAACCATACGCTGTCATAGGCCGGTATGAGCTTCCACTGGTCGCCGTAGCGCACATAGTCGAGTATCAAGAGAGGTTCCGCGGCATAGATCACTATGATGAACAGCGCGGGTAAATAGGCGGCAATGAGAAGCGGCACCCGCGGCTTTTTTTTCAAAAGCAGCACGAGATAAAAATGAAGGTTCACCGCATAAAAGGCGTTCACGTTCACCGAGGCGACCTGGGTCCAGAAATACAGGGAGTCCTTTTCAGAGGCGTTGTAGGCAGGCAGTGACACCATATTCAGCACCGAAAGGGTGAAACAGATCGCGGCAAAAAGGCGATGCATGGGGCCGGGACGGTTGGTGCGCAGTACATACGATCCCAGGGCGAAACATGCCAGTGAACCGGCAAAGGCGATGTAGGTGAAAAAGCCCATGAACGGATGGTAAAAAAAACAGCATCGTTGTCAAGAAAATCATGTCTTTAGGTATTTTTACGGATGGCGGCAGAGAATCTTTTTTCTATAATATTCGGGTATTTGGGTGCGGCAGGTTTCTCATTGCCTGCCCGTATTTCTATCATTTTATGAAAAGATTTCTGGAGGAATAATAATGAATGTTCCATTGAAACTGGCAGTATTTATCAGCGGATGCGCCCTGGTCATGTTCGCGTCCTGTGACAGCAGCACTTCCGATAAAACCCCTGCCGGTACTGCGGATAGCACGCCTCCCGCCGAGGTGAGCTCTCTCCTGACAACGCCAGGAGACGAATGCGTCACGCTGACCTGGACAGACCCGGCTGACGCCGACTTCCATCATGTGGAAATTACTGTAACGCCGGGCGATTTATCATTCATGCGCGGCAAAGGCGAAAACCGCATCGTGGTGCCGGATCTGACAAACGATACGGAGTATACTTTTACTGTTATATCAGCCGATGCCGATGGCAATCTTTCGGATGGTGAAACGGTCTCGGAGACGCCCGTCGACGCGACCGGGCCCACGGGACCGATGCCCACTGTCACGACGGCGGAAATTGCGGGCAATCTTGCCTTCACCGTGTATCTTACAGGAACCAAAGCCCGGGCAGGAGGAGAGGTCACTGACGAAGGAGACTCCGCGGTGACCGAACGAGGGGTGTGCTGGAACACCACAGGCAGCCCGGACATAGATGATGATTCGAAATGGGCCAGCGGGTCAGGAACAGGCGAATTTGCCGATTGCTACCTGAGGGGTCTTAGTGTCAATACCGTGTATCATGTGCGCGCCTATGCCACAAACAGCGAGGGCACTGCTTATGGCAGCGAGATAACCTTCAATTCAGGATGGACTATGGGAAATACTCGTTACGGCGGGCTCGTGTTTTACAACGATGGTAACGGCCACGGCCTGGTGGCGTATGCGGAGAACCTGACCACTTCGATGGTCTGGACAAGCGGCGGGTCGACGCAGACCACCGAACTGGGAACGACCAGGATCGGCATAGGATCCGGCCTGGCAAACACCAATGCCATTGTGGCCCAGGCAGGGCACACGGCCAGCGCAGCACAATTCTGTCTCGATTACAGCTATAATGACGGTGAGACCACCTATGACGACTGGTTTTTACCTTCATGGGACGAACTGGGCCAGATGTATGCTATGCTGAAAGCCAGGGGTACCGGCAATTTC
This sequence comes from Spirochaetota bacterium, assembly GCA_022709405.1. Classification (GTDB taxonomy): domain Bacteria; phylum Spirochaetota; class UBA4802; order UBA4802; family UBA5550; genus JAKLIV01. The sequence goes on along the minus strand of JAKLIV010000040.1, from coordinate 17,131 downwards.
ACCAATTATTTCTACTGGAGTTCATCGGAGTACAATGCTAACAATGCATTTATGATATACTTCGCAACCGGAGAAGCGGACTGGGACAACAAAAACCCCAGCGGCACCACACTGGTCAGGCCGGTAAGGGCCTTTTAAGCAAAAATCAAATTTTTATTATTATTCAAGGGAGTGTCTATGAAAAAGCATCTTGGTTTTTTTCTTCTATCACTTTTCTTTATAGCTCTTGCGATTTCAGCATGTGATGATGGGGGTGACAATGGCGGCGGAATAATTGCTGATACAGTAATAGATCTGGCCGCAATACCCGGTGTTACCCCGCCGGCATATGGCGAGACGCCGGTACCAACGATCAGTGAAACAGATCAATATACGGGAACCGTCAGCTGGTCTGACTCGCCCGTGACCTTTGAGGCAAGAACGGTCTATACGGCAACCATTACACTGACGGCAAAAAGCGGATACACTCTGACCGGAGTAACAGCGGATTTCTTTACCGTAGCCGAGGCAACGAGCGATACAAACAGCGCTGACTCGGGCGTGGTGACCGCAGTATTTCCAAAGACGGACTGGGCAACCTATAATCTCAGGGACACCGGCCCTGCCGGAGGACTGATCTTCTACATCAATCCTAACGCTGAGGAAGACGGCTGGAAATACCTCGAGGCTGCTCCAGTCTCAACAGAATGGACAGATAAAGTCTGGGGCGGGCGGGGAACTTTCGTGACTGCCCCTGCAGGGACTGCTACCGCAATCGGTACAGGCAGGCAAAATACGATTGATATAGTCTCCGCGTTTGGAGATACGGAGCCATACGAATCAAAAACAGACTACGCGGCAAAACTCTGCAGTGATCTTTCAAGCGGGGGCTATGATGACTGGTTCCTTCCATCAAAAGATGAACTATATGAGATGTGCTGGGTGCTTCATAGTAGAAGATGGAATAGCACTACTAGTTTGAGTGAAAATAACCCTGCGTATGGCACAACTCGAGTTGGCGGTTTCTCCAACACCGACTACTGGAGTTCGTCCGAGACTGCTCAGAACATCGCATTGACCTATTCGTTCGGCATGGGCTATGAGATAGGCAGCGCCAAGAACAACCCCATGCTGGTCCGGGCTGTCCGGTCTTTTTAGTCGACTGCTTTACGGGCTTTGAATCATGCTCGACATCAGCGCAACCGCGGGCATCAACAATTTAATTTAACCATTTAACGATTAAATGCGGGAATACGGGGCTGGCCGTTGCAACAGGTCAGCCCCGATCTCTTTCCCCTCCCCCCAAAACCTCTTTATATTTTCAATAACCGCTCTTTTACGCATGCATCATGTTTCTTGTTGCATTCCGGAGGGCCTTTCAAAAAGTATAAGGCACACCTGAAGTATTGCATGATGGTTAATTTTAAAATCACGATAACCGGGATCGCTTGGTGGTGCTAAATTTTTGGTGCGCTCAGAAATTCACGACCGGCTCAATTGCCTTATCCGGATAAATCTGGCCCTGCTTGGGAGGCATTGAGTTGTATACCCAGTTGATGTCGATGAGTCCCAGTTCAACGCCGAGATGGCGCGAGAACCCCTTGAATTCGCCCCTTACCAGCACGTCCTCCATGCTGAGGGAAAGGCAGAACACCGCGACATTCATGCCTTCTTTAAGCGAAAAGAGCTCTTCCTTGTACGCTGTCGGCGCGAAAGCCAGCCGCGTACTGTCGGCGGCCTGGCACTGTATCACCGGGATGATTACCGGGAACCCGTCATCTCCCACATAGGAAAGGAAGCTCAGGGATGACAAGCTGTTGAACAGGTTTTCGGCGAACGGTCTGAGAATGCGGGCCCTGTTCCCGGAAGATGCGGCTTTCTTCGCGATTTTCGTCAGCAGTGCTCCGCGGATGATCTGGCCCATGGGTAGGGATTCGCTGCCGTATGTTTCAACGAGGTCCATGTAATGCACGGTATGGATGCCGAAATAGGAGTTGTAGCGCCACATCGGTTTTTTATTGAACATCAGATATTCATCCCCCTCGTTGACGCATCGTTTCCACACGGCCTTGCCTCTCCACATCTTCCTGTCGAGGCTCATGATCAGGAAACCCGCATGGGGATTTTCCTTGATGAACTTTTTGCTCATGCCTTCGGAAAACTGGCCCCATATGAGCTCGTTGACGGTCCGCGCCTGGAAGGTCGTGATCAGCGTGATGTGCGGAAGCCCCTCTTCGTTTACCGTGGCGATAAGGCCGACCTTGGCGTCAGGTTCGAACTTGACGAGGTCTTCGGGATTGAAGCTTTTGTATGAATTTTTCATCGGGTACCTCTAAAACGCTGTTTTAATTTATGGATGATTCACAAATCACCGATTGTGCAATCATCAGTGCCATCAATTGCATCTCATTGTTTCACGGCCCAGGCTGGATATTTTTTCGCTCTGTTCATCATTCTCAGCTGTTTTGAGTTCCATCCTGGTCGCGCCGCTCCAGTGCACGATCAATGGGTCGACGCCGGATTTTTTCGCGACTTCGGCATAGTGTTCCATCATGTCGCGGCCGAGAAGCTGCTCGTGCGCGAATTCCCAGCCGAGATCAAGACGCCGGTATTTGTCCCTGCACAGATTGTTAAAGGAGCACAGCTCCCATCGCTGCACCGTTCCGTGTAAATTCGCCGAGATAAAGGCGCCGATGCCCGCGATGTTCTCGTCGCGCGCGGTCGCTCCCGGAATGACCGGCGTGCGGACCCAGAGGCCGATGTTCCGGTCTGCGCAGTAGCCGGCGACGTACCTGATGTTTTCAAGAATTTTGTCGTTCGCGGCGCCGGTAAAGCGTTTGTGCAGGCCCGGGTCGATTTCCTTCAAATCGTATAAAACCATGTCCGCATGGGGAAGAATCGTTTCCAGCGCGGATCGGCTGCACTGCCCGCAGGTATCAAGCGCGGTATGGATACCCCGCGCCCTGCAGTGCATTAAAAATGCCGCGGTGAAATCCGCCTGTGCCGTGGGCTCTCCCCCTGAAACGGTGACGCCCCCGGTTTCACCGAAGAATGACCGGTCTTTTTCGACTTCGTCCGCTAGCGAAAGAGCGCCCCATTCGGCGCCGAGAATCTCCATGGCGCAGGTGGGGCATTCGGATACGCATTCCCCGCATGCGTCGCACGCCGACCGGTCGATTGAAAGCCCCGGACCGGTGTCGGTGATCGCCTGTTTCGGGCATGCGGCGATGCACGTTTTGCAGTTTATGCATCTGGTTTCAATCCACTGCACCTCTTTGTGGAAGGAAATGCTCTCCGGGTTATGGCACCAGGAGCAGGCAAGGCTGCATCCCTTCAGGAACACCGTGGTGCGCAGTCCGGGCCCGTCGTCGGTGGACATGCGCTGGATATTGAGGACCAGCCCCGTTGTTTTTTTCGCTTCGGTCATCAGTACCTCTTATGGCTTTCGCGAGCGATTATTTCATCCTGCAGTTCGCGTCCGATTGCGGTGAAATACGCGTTATACCCTGTGACGCGCACCAGCAGGTGGCGGTAATTCCGGGGATGCTGCTGTGCGTCGCGCAGCATGTCAGCATCGATCATGTTGACCTGGAGCGCGGTTCCCCCGTTCCGGGCGTAGCCGCGGAGAAAGGCCTTGAACTTCGCCTTGTGTTCCGGGTCGCGGATCAGTGACGGGCTGAAGGTAATGGTATGGCTCGCGCCGTTGGGAAGACTGTTCATATATCCGTTCCAGTCTCCGGCGCTGTCCTTTGACATCCCCCCCAGGGCCTTTCCCACGGAATTAGTATTGGCTGTCGGGCCCTTCACATCCGCCCCGTTTGACGGGCAGATCGCGTTGGAAAGGAACTGTCCCTTGGGCCTGCCGTCCGCGCTTGCAGCCATGACATATCCGTCCCCGACCCAGTAGTTCCAGGAAAGCATCCCCGGCCTGAACCTGCGGCCCGTGGATTTCGTCCGGTATTTCCATGTTTCTTCTGTCCACAGGTCCATTACCGCGGACGCCATGGCGTCGGCGTCATTGTCGTCCTGGCCGTATTTGGGCGCTCGGTTTTTCGCTTTCGCCTGAAGGATATCGTGTCCCACCCAGTTGTCGCGCAGCGCGGTGATGAGCTGTTCCATGGTGCATTCTTTTTTGTCAAAAACAAGGTATTTGATAGCGAGAAGAGAATCGACCGTTGTCGCGAAGGTAACGCCTTCGATGGTGACGAAACTGATTTCCGCGCCGCCCCTGGTGACGTCCATCCCTTTTTCGGCGCATCCCTTTACCAGGCATGACAGATATGGCGTGGGCGCGAACTCCGCGCGGATGCGTTCGGACCGCTCATACACGCTGACGCATTTTTTTATCAGGTACCGGGTCTGTGAAGCGTATGCCGCCCAGAACTCGTCCCAGGTCCTGAATTTCGTCGCGTCACCGGTGCGCAGGCCGTCCTGTTTTACCGGATCGGTCTTTCCGGTGATCATGTCAGTGAATTCGAGCAGGTCTTTTCCGCCGGTCAGGGCGAGTTCAACCGCTTTTAAAAGGTTGATGTTGTTGTCAACGGTGCCCGAACGGTCATTGCCCTGCATGGTGTTTTCAAGACAGCCGACCGGCGCGTAATCATGCACGTTCTTTTCGTTGATGAGATGGCCGATATCCGCGCGTCGCGCTTCCCTCATCATCCCCGCCATCGACCGCTCGTCAAAATTGAGCAGAAACGGCGCCCCCTGGCTTGATGATATCATGTCAACGACCGCGTCGAGCAGTTCATCGGGCGTATTCAGGTGAAGGCGCACGTTCGGCTTCGGCTCGAGGATCGGGGTCATTTCGTCGATCACTTCAAGGATCACGTAGGTCAGCTCATTGGTCAGGTCTTTCCCGTCCTTCCCCATTCCGGAAAGGGTAATGAGCTGGCCGAATCCCGAAGTAATCCCCTGGTTCCCTACCTGTACCATCGCATCATAGACCGTGTTGCAGTGGAACCAGAAGCACTTGAGGATTTCCTTGCCGAAATCGCGGTCCATGCCCTGCGCGATCGATTTCCGCCAGTACGGCAGCAGATACTGATCGAACCGTCCGAAAGAAACACCGGGACCCGGATAGTTTTCATCGCTCATGATGAGCATGTGCGTTATCCAGAGCGACTGGACCGCTTCCCAGAAATTTTCTGCCGGCTCCCAGGGCGCTGACGCGAGGTTTTTTGCCATCACTTCAAGCTCCTGTTTCCGGTCGGGATTTTTTTCTTTCAGTGAAAGGCCGGTGCACAGCTCGCTGTATTTGTACGCGAGATCGCGGGGCATGGTCGCGGCGGTCATCATGGCCCGGAGCTGGGCCCCGCGCGGGCCGTTCTTCTCGGATGTACTCAATGAATTGTAGCGTGTAACAAGGTCAGTATGAATCCCCTTCCACCCGGTTTTTAATACGCGTTCATACCAGGGGATGAGATGGCCGCTCGTCGCGCCGGAATTGCCGTAACCATGGTCATGGAACCATTTCATCGTAGCGCGTGCGCCTTTTTTGCCGTAGATCATCCGGTCGCGGCCCGCCGCCTCTTTTTTGTTCCAGCAGCGGGACCCCTGAAGATTGAACCGGGCCCCGGCAAGAAGATCTCCGGGCAGGATTTCTGCGGGAACATGGTTTACCATTACTTCCCTGGTGAACCAGGCCTTTCTTTCGACCAGGCTCCATTTCCAGAAATCGGGATGCAGATCAACATTACGGGCTGACTGCTGAAATGAAGATCTGAAGGTCTGGTTGAAGGCATACATCTCGGGAACAATGTAATAGGACATTTCATCAAACTGTACGTCCCACGGCATCCCGGTGGTCCAGGCCGTGTACTCATTGTTCCAGGCGCGCCCGGCGCCTTTGAAATAATAATCTCTGAGCCAGGAGATCCGCGGGGACAAGCCTCTGGCTTCCTTGATCTTATATGCTGCTGCAGTACTCATGATGACCTCCCTTTTTCGGATGGATTGCGTCTTATATCCCGGCAACCAGCCTGATCTTTCTGCGTTCATGGCGGATGCCCAGTGCTTCTATAACCCGGTTTTTGCCATAATCGAGAGCCTCTTCCAGTATTTCAACCGCTGCGTTCATGTTTTTTGATTCCGCGAAACGCACAAAGGCTTCGTGCTGCTGTATTGTTTTTTTTATGGCCCCGGGCATGCTGAAAAAAAATCCCGTGTAAAACCGGTAAACCGGTTTGAATGAATTAAAAATGAGCTGGATAATAAAATTTCCGGATTTCTGCATGATAAACTGATGGAGCTCATAGTCGCATTCGGCCATCAGTTCAGGATTTTTGACGCTGGATTTCTCATCTGCTATAATTTTTTTTAAACAGGAAATATCTTCAGGGGCCAGGTTTTTGAGCGCCTCGCGCGCCGCATGGAGTTCAATTACCGATCGGGTTTCCATGAGCGAGAGAAGAATATCGGAGTCGACTTCTCCTCCTTTTTGCATTATTTCGATAAGGAGATCAAGAGAGGCCCCTGTTTGATATTCGCCCACATACGTGCCGCTCTGCGGCCTGGTTTCAACGAGGCCGCTTTTTGCGAGTTTGCCCATGGCCTCACGGATCGTGGACCTGCTCACGTTATACTGCTGGGCAAGATCGCGTTCGGCGGGAAATCTGCTTCCGGGAGGATATTCCCCCTTTAAAATGCCCTTTTGCAGTTCAAGAAATACAGATTCGTGCAGCCTGTTGTTCATTCCTTGAATTCCTTAATTGGTCTGACCAATTTAAAAATATAAGTCATTATATTCTCTGTCAAGAAATTTGTCGCAAATTTAAGTTCTGTTTTACGGTTTGCGCCTGTAATGAAATGTATCCAAGAATTGTACTGACGCAACAGAGAGGCGGATGTTGTCGGCTGCTGCGTCCCCATGGGCCCATGCAGATGGGTGGGAGGTCAGCGCATGGGCGCGGGCAATGATTGTCCGTCAGATTATTCCGAGGCGGCCATCGGGGATTCCGAATGCGCCAAATGCTGTCTTTCGGATACACCGCTTGAATAAGAACCGACAAACAAACGGCGCGGTTTCCCGCGCCGTTTGTTTGATATAAATTTATCCGAGCGTAATCATCTATCTCATGCGCCTGCGAATAGCGGCAGCACCCATTACCAGGCTCAGCATGGCGAACAACCCGATTGCCGCAGGACTAAAGGCTTTCTTGCCGGTGACGCCGGTAGAGGCGTTTGCATCGCAGCCCGAGGAATCGTCGCTATCGGAGTCGTTAGCCGCAGGACCTGTGCCCGTGAGAGCTACCGTGTCGTATGTCGTGGTATTGACAATGACATTTAATGTTGCGTTGAATTCGCCCTCTATATCAGGAGTGAAAGACACCTCTACCGTGCAGCTGGAACCATCTGCAACCGACGAGCAGGAGGCGTCGGCAGCATAATTGAAATTGTCAGCATCATCGCCGGTGATCGTGAAAGTAATCGCCGCAATACAATATCCATCATCGTCGGTATTCGAGATTGTTACAGTATCAGTTTCAGTTGAGGCGAGATTAACGGCCCCGAAATCAACTGTTTCCGTTGATGCTGCAAGCTCATATGAACATGGAGCCGCATGAACCGAACCGTACAGGCATACAAAAGCGGCGGCGACTACTGCAAGACCTAAAACAAGATTTTTTTCATAGAACCCTTCCTTAAATCACTTCAGAGATTTTAACATAGAAAATGTCAGAGCATTTTTCATGTCGGTCCCGATTATAACACACATCATGCAGCCCAGTCAATTGTCAGTTCTCCGCCACGCTTCGGCAATACCTCATGAGAATGACGAGTCGTGTTGCCCGACATGCACTTTTTAAGAGGATTTTTTATTCAACCCGAGATTAAATATTGACAGAAATTTTCATGCATGCTTGGCTTTTAACGGTCAGCCATTTCAATCTACCGGGAATATCGCTGTTCATGAACGGTTGCGGCATCATCAAATCAATCAATGGAGCCCGTCTGTGAAAGATCGAATAGCTCACCATCATACAAACAATAGCGGGTCATGTGAAACTATGGAACAGGAAGGCCTTGTCAGGCACTGGGAAAAGATCTACCGGATACAGAAAAATGATTTCAGGGCGAAATCGCTCGAGGTCATAATACTGAAAGACCTCGGCAAGCAGAATGAAATACTGGACCTCGGATGCGGGACCTGCGGGTTGACGCTTTCACTGCTGGAAAACGGTTTCAATGTGACCTCGGTCGACAGCTCGGACGAGATGCTCGAAATGGGCAAAGAAATACTCGCCCGCAACGGGCTGCCGCATGACCGGGTATTTAAATCCGACATTGAATCCTTTTCAAAATCGAACCGAGGTAAATTCGACCGCGTCATTTGCCTTGACGTGATCGAGCACCTGGAAAACGACGCAGCTGCGCTGGCTCAAATAAACGTGCTGCTGAAAGATGACGGCGTCCTGATACTCAGCGTGCCGGCCCACCCGGATCTTTACGGGCCCAAGGACGTTGAGCTCGGTCATTTCAGGAGATATTCGAAAAAAGATCTTTTAAAGAAGATGAGAGACTCGGGTTTCGATGTTTTAACCGTGCGGTACTGGAATTTCAGCGGGGCGGTCGTCACCTGGCTGATGAAGAAAATATTCAATAAGAGGGTCGGGGAAGACTTCCGATACAGGGAGCGGAGCATCCAAACAACACTGCTGAAACATTTTTTCCTGGTCGTGGAAAACAACGTCAGGCCCCCGTTCGGCATGACCCTGTTTGTCACGGCGCGAAGGAGTCATTAGCGGCCGGAGGTTTTTACCGGTCTTCCGCCGAATTCCGACTTGATGACATGCTTCTCGGTCGATGTCGTCGAGGACTCCGATATGTGTATTATCATTTCGGCCAGAAAGCCGGTTGATATGAAAAGGGCGCCCATCATCAGGCACAGGACCCCCAGCGTCAGCAGAGGCCTGCTTCCGATCGGCTCGAACATCGCTTCAAATCCGCAAAACATCCTCAGGACCCATATGGCGCTCAGGTAGCCGTTGATGATCAGCCCGATGATGAATAGCGTCAGCCCCAGAAGGCCGAAAAGGTGCATCGGGCGCTTGAAATATTTTGTAATGAACGCTATGGTTAAAAAATCAAACAGCCCTTTCAGGAGTCTTTCAACCCCATATTTCGAATGGCCGAATTCGCGGGGATGATGAACGACGGGGATTTCGGTCACCCTGAATCCTTTCCAGTGCGCAATGGCCGGTATGAACCGGTGCATCTCTCCGTATATTTTGATGCTCTTGACCACATCCTGACGGTAGGCCTTGAAGCCGCAATTGAAATCGTGAAGTTTGACCCCGCTTACCAGCGAGGTGACAAGATTGAAGAGTTTCGAAGGCATCGTTTTGTGCCACGGATCATGCCTCTTCTTCTTCCAGCCGGAAACGACGTCGTATCCCTGATCGATTGTTTCGATTAAACGGGGGATTTCCGCCGGATCGTCCTGGAGATCGCCGTCCATGGTGATGATCATCGGCGCCTGTGAAGCCCTGAATCCGACATCGAGAGCCGTTGATTTGCCGTAGTTGCGGCGCAGCTGGATGGCCATGGCGCCGCTGTTGTTCCGGGTTATGCTCTGCAGCTTCTCTATCGTCGAATCAGTCGAACCGTCGTCGATGAATATTATTCCGAATTGCAGCCCGCTTTCAGACTCGACACGTTTGATGCGGTCATACAGTATGCCGACGTTTTTTTCTTCATTGTGCACCGGTATGATGATGTCGATCTTTCTTTTCATTTAATCCCGCCATGGTGAGAAGTAAGAGCACTGACGACTTTATGTTAAATAATCAATTTTATAAACAGTCAACATCTTTTTGCGCCGATCGTCTTGATTATGGTTTCATCTTTCTCATCCTGTGCTCGAGAAGGAGAAACGGAATGAAGAAGTTCGAGTAAAGGCTCACGAAGTAAAGGTAGCGTGAGCTCGCTGCGGGCAGAATGAAAAACAGAAAAGCGATATGGGACAAGTAAAGAAACGAGACCGCCGCCGAGGCCGGATAACGCTTATATCCGATCAAGACGAGCATGAGGCAGAGGGTTGAAATCAGCGTATTGAAGAACAGGAAATTGTTGATTCCGGTTCGCGTGAACCGGTAGAGCCGGCTGCACATGCGCATGATGTCATGATTTAACGGGGAATACTCGATATACCAGAGGCTCGATTTGTCCGGGTTTTTGTAAAGGGGATGTCCGTTTCGCAGAGGCCGATACTTAGAAAGCTCTTTGAAGTTGTCCCTTGGAAACGTCATGAGTTTCAAAAACAGTTGGGACCTGTCGCCGATGAAGATCGGGATATTCTGCGCCATCCGCACGAAGTAAAGACGGTACAGGCCGCGCAGAAGCGAGGTGTCATCGGACCATGTCGCCCTGTTCTTCGGGGAAAACACCAGCGGGCTTGACGTCTCGGGGGTGTATTTTTTGCGGATCTCCTCGATCGGTATGATCCGCTCAATTGTCATGATATCGCCCGCGTAATCATCTGAATAATACGTTTTGTTCACGAACAGGGCAGCGACGGGATTGATCATCATGCACATGGGTCCCATGACATGGTTGGTGTTTTTTTCAATATCCGTTGCCCTGGGAATTACTATTTTTAACACGATCAACAGAAGAAGGGTTGCGCCCATGAACATGGCGAAAGCCCGCCGCGGCATCAGGCGAAGGACCAGGAAAACCGCCGGTATCGACACGAGATATACTATGCCGTTGTTCCTTGTCATGACGAGCAGCACGAAAAGGGATGAGAGTATGATTATCTTTTTCACACCGAAACGTTCAGCGCCCCGGTTGAAGTATAAATGAAAAATATACAGCGACCAGAAAAGCGTGAGGATGCTGAAGATTGTGTCCTTTCTCAGGTGGATGGTGTTGGTGCATACCTGTATTGAAACCGCAAAAATTACGAAGAAAGGGACTACAATGTACCATGCGAGGCCTTTCTTCACAAGATAGTAGAACCCATAGCTCCCGATGCACGCGGTGAGGATGACCTGCGTGACGGCGACCAGCGCCACCGAGTCCCATATCTGGCTGAACAATACGAACATGACCTGCTGCAGATACGGGTGGTGATTGCTGAAAACGAGGGTCTTGACCGACAACCAGCAAAAAAGCGAGTCGGTATCCATTGCCGCCGGCCAGTTCCCTGCGAGCCAGAACAGGAATGAGGAGGCGCTTATCGCGGTGAAAGCCCAGAAAGTCCAGCGCCGGTCTTCATAGAAAATCCTTTTTACCGTGCCGCCGAACGATCCTGTCCACTCGTTCCGGAGCGCGTTCCATGCCTCTGACGAGATCCATGTCAGCATAAGGGCGAGCAGCGCCTGGAGCATGATCAGGACCGCGCTCGATTTCCTTGTTTTTTCATGGATTGCTTCCCGATACAGGTGTTCGCGTTCAGGACCGGCGAAAATTTTATGTAAGACAGTCTCGCCCGTTTCGGGCAATGAAATTGACAATTCAAGATTCCTGATGAGCCCTTCCCGCCGGTCGCCCGAAATCCGCAGGGCTTTTAGCTTTAATTGCGGCAGCGGAAGATTTATTTCAACCGTATGCCAGTCTCCGCTTTTTTTGGATGAGAGCGGAAGAAAGACTGGGCCCTGCTGCGGTTTTGCGGAAACCGAATATTCAAGCATCTCGCTCGAATTGAAGCCGCGCCCGGAATCCCACTGGATATTCAGACGGTCGGCGCTCCTGATGTCGGCTTTCAGGTGAAGCGTTGACGGCCGGTAATAATCGTTTCGCAGAAAGACAAACATGAACAGAAGCGTAAAGATCGGCAGGTATGCCGCTGCCGCGAGAGTCGAGTTGGCTTTTTTATCCCCGTACATTGGAGCCTGCCTCATGTAGTATGCTTGATTCGCCTATTGGCTCTGATATGCAATATTCAACGCTGAAGAATGATCACTGTCGAAAAGCCGCCGGTTATTGAACCTTCCTGAATATGGTCGAGATGTTTATCCCGTCAATTCGTATGCTGCGTATTTCCTCATACCCTTCGTGCTCGACGGTGTTGCCGTTGATATACCGGTAGCTTTCGATCAGGTATTCCCCGGCAGGAACCAGCTTCAAGCGATCGTGGTCGGCGTCGCCCAGGAAGTTGCCGGCAGTAATCCTTATTGCAAGATAATCCGATAATTCAATCAGATCCCTTTTATCATTTTTGAGTATATACTGCACCGCGTCATAGTTGGCGACTCTCCAGTAATCCCTGTCGAAGCGGCCGGGGAACCGCTCTCCTATCGCATTGAAATAAACGTATTCATACGGATGGTTCCGCGCTATCCAGAAGCACTGGATCAGGAGTTGCACGGTGAAAATTCCGATCAACGACAAGACAACCGGTTTCGAGTTGAACCTGTCCGATATCGTTTTCACGGAATACAGGATGAGCACGACGATTGGAACGAACAGGAAGAAAACATGTCGCCAGCCATTGTAGATGGTCGCGTTCTTGAGCGTTATGGCGAGCCAGGGTAAAAACAGCAGCGCAAGGCTCAATGTGATGTATTTGTACTCGCCGAAAATGCAGGCAAGCCTGTTCTTTTGTCTGATGATCCGCGCCCCGAAAATAAACAGCGAAAGAAGCGCAAAAATGAGATAAAGCGGCGGAATCGTGATTCCCATCCACACGGGGATATAGTGGACGGGGACCTTTCCGGTGATGACCTCGCCCGCAAAGATCTGCGTCCCGTTCCATTTTTCAAAATTGCTGAACATCACGAATGTTTCGAACAGATGCCTGAGCGGGTTCTTCCATGAGGCCGGAGTGACAATGATAAACGCCGCCAGATATGAAGCGATCAGAATTGAACCGGTTTTCAGCAGCATGACCGGGTTCCCGCGCGGGACATCAGTTTTTTGCCTGATGATATTTTTATTTAACGCATGATCAATCAACAGATAGCCGAGAGCCAGTATCGGGAATATAAGCCCCAGGATGCGGACATTGGTCGCAACAGCCGATATGGCCCCCAGCGTCACCGCCCATTTGATTTTATCCCTGTTTTCAACGAACATGACGGTCGCCCACAATGAAATCATGAACATGGCGACGAAAAACATGTCCTTGATGTTATAGAACTGGTGGGCAAAAAAGCGGGGATATAAAAAAATCAGAACAACCCCGAGGATGGCCAGATAATCGCTGTTGAATATTTTTCGTATGGCGAAATAAAAGAAAACGTAACCGATAAAGCAGATGAGAAAAGTATAGAGGTGCCTCAATAAAAAAATGTCTCTTTTCTGCATTGAAAAACTATTGATATCCTCGATCATCGCCAGGGGAAACTGCAGAAAGACGCCGTAATACCTGTTGTCATAGTCTTCGAGGGATTTTTGCTTCTTCAGCCGCCCGATCTCCCGGCCGAGGCAGCTGTTCACATACTTGTAATTGACCAGCGAATGTTTCCTCTGGATGGGCTCATCGACAGAGATGCCGTAATCTTTATAACAGAATAAGCCGGCAAGAAAGATCAGCAGAAAAACCGATGCGGCTGCAAACCTGCTTATACCCGGATGGTTCTCCATAATCGTCATGATGCAATGCTCCGATTCAGATGAATTAAGACCCTTGCACGCAGGCCCATTTCTGTCAATAGCAAATCGCCAGGGGAGGGAAGAAGCGGGTTATGGAACTGGCCTCAATTCCGTTCGGCGGCCGACTTGAATCCGCCTGCCGGCATGAACCGCGTTTTTAAATGAGCCGGAGAGCGGTAATTCCGGGATTCAAGATCATTTTTGAATATTTCTTTTCACGACGATAAACGTCAGGTCATCGCAGGGAAATGCGTCACCCATGAAGCCGTAAAAATCGTTCAGGATTTCGTTGCGTATGTCGTTCGCTGAATGCCCCCGGGCGTTTTTCAAAGACGCGCTCAGATTTTCAAGCCCGTATTCGGCTCCTGACGAGTTTTTGCTCTCATATAGGCAGTCCGTGTACATGAGCAGAACATCGTTGTCTGCGACTGTAAACGTGAAGGATTCATAAGGCTCGTTGACCGCGGCCATGCCGAGAAACCTTCCCCTTATCTCCTGCCCGTTATGGAAGACCGGTTTGACCAGCCCGGCCGCAGTGTCACGGTGAAGCAGGTCTGAATGGCCCGCGTTGGCATACTCCACTGCGCCGTCGCTGAACCTCAACAGAATACCGGTAAGATAGTTTTCGGCCTGACCCATCTCGTTGATCAGGTCCCGGTTTATCTTCTGCATGACTTCGTTGAGGGGCTTTTGTTTGCCCTTGTTGAAGTTCCGGTAAAAGACCGACCGTGCGATCATGGTGATGAGGCCCGAGGCTATGCCGTGGCCCGAGACGTCAAAAAGGGCGATCCCGTCGAGCCTGTTGTCGTGAACATAGAAGTCGTAAAGGTCTCCCGAAACCCCTGACATGGGGATGAAGGCGAATGCGATATCCCAGCCTTCGACGCCGGGGGGCTCTTTGGGAAAGAGCGATGACTGGACATTTGCGGCCATTCCCATGTCCGCCCTGGCGACATGCTGGGCCTGTTCGAGCTCCCTGTTCGTTGCAGCCAGCGCGTCATTCATCGATTCCATCTCTTCCATGGCTGTTCGAAGCTCGTCGGTGCGTTCGGCGATCTTTTTTTCAAGATCGGTATTCAGTTCCTGCACTTCCTTGCGCATCGAATTGATTCTGTCCGCAAGACCGATGGACAGCGCGATCGCCTGAAACACGGCGCCAAGAAGAATGCCGTTTGTCGTCAATATATTCGAAGGCAGGGTTCCCCTGAGATGGAGCACCATGAGGATGACCCCGACGATGAAGACGAGAAATGAAACCAGAAAAAACAGGGCCTGGCGGGATTTTTTGGCTATCGCGACATACAGAACGATCAGCAGACCTAATGAAGATACCGCCCCGGCCAGGATGTTGGTGAAGTTTATCGTGAAATTGTAACCGCCGAAGATCAGACTGATGATAAACGATATTGATACAATGAGCGTAACGGCATTCATGAGCCGATGCAGACTGATTGAAATATTTTTCAGCCCGACAAAAAACACCGCAAACTGGATTATGGAGAGAACGATCATCGCCATGGTTACGGGTATCGAATAGTTGGCGAGCCATATGTTGTCCGGCCAGAGGTACTGAACGGCCATCCCTTTCATCGACATTATGAACAGCGCGAAGCTGCCGACATACAGAACATAAAAGAAATAGCTCCAGTCCCTCGTCGCCAGAAAGATCACCAGATAATTGGCGAACATGACCAGGAAAACGCCGTAGAACAGCCACAGAAAAACGGCCTCGCGGTCTTTCATGTCGTGAAATGCGTCATGGGTCATGACCGTTAATTCGATGTTGATCGAACCGCCGGATTCAAAGCGCATGTAATATGTCGATGAAGCGTGCGGTTTTATTTTCAGGGGGAACACATAGGTCCTGTATTTTACGGGCCTCTGTTTGAAGGGATAATGGTCCCCGGTCCTGATTTCCCCGTATCTCCCCTTTTCATCGGGAGCATAGAGAAAAACATGGTCCGTGGGAGGGTATGCCTGTTCCAGGTATAAATCCATATCTTTCGGTGCGGGGTTTTTCAGTGAAAAACGGACCCAGAAGGCGTTTTTCGAGAAACCGAATCCGAGATTTTCTTTCGCTGACCTGATCCAGTTTAGCCCTTTTTTATTCGAGCGTATCTCGTCAAGGGTAATGGCCTTTTCGGCGTCTACAATATATTCGAGGTCAAGGCCGATGCGTTTTCTTTGCAGAGAGTCGTCAATTATTATTGGGTCTGCGTTTGAAAGACCGGGCATGAACAATAAAATAGCGCTGATGATCAAATGTTTTATTAAACCATTGAGCATGCTCAATCCTCGTTAGGAAGCGGGGAATTGAAAAAATTTTAATGTTCTATTTTGGGCAGTATATTTTTTTTGTCAAGAATCAATATGGTCGTTAAATAGCTATACCAGTGACATTTTTCAGCATATATCGGGAATCACGAGGATACGCCGAACTGGCGAAGAATTCATTGCAGCATGCCTTCCCGGACGGACGGGGCGAGATATCGGTTGTTCTGAAAAGCGCCGGTGAAGGCATGATCGAACTGCATTATTCTGACAGAATCACTTCCCTGAGCAGCGCCGGGTTGTCGGTCATGATGCCGTCGACCCTGATGACGTTCTTGTACCACTTCATCTGGAACTCGTCGTTTACCGTCCAGATATTGGCCTTGACGCCCGCCTTGCGGGCCTTTGACATGACCGGATGCGTGGCCAGCGCCCAGGGGAGCGCCAGCACTTCACCCGGCGCCTCGTAATCCTCGGCTGTGAGCGCCGACAGGGGAGTGAAGAGGAATTCCATCACGCCTTCTGTCGCGTAGCAACGCACGCAGTTCATGCCGCGCTCGGCGCATTTGTCTTTCACGAGATCGAGGGCCTCCTGGTTGAAGGCGCCCAGCTGCAGGCGGTTCATGAGGCTCCCGGTCCCGCCGTCGTATTCCGCGATGAGATCGAGGACTTTATCCACGGCGAGATCGCGGTTTTCCTCCGATTTTATTTCAAGGATCATGGGCGCTTCTGGATATTCGTCGGTGAGAAGCTCGAACACTTCGCGCACCGTGGGTATGGTGACCCCTTTGCCCCGATAGGGATATGTCGCGCCGTCAGCGGTGAAGCGGTACCCGGCGTCGAGGTTTTTTATCCGGGCCAGGGTAAGGGCGCCGATCTCCCCGGTGCCGTCGGTGCACCGGTCAACGGTGCTGTCATGGGAGACGACCATGACTCCGTCCGAGGTCATGTGGCAGTCGCCTTCGATTGCGTCTGCGCCCAGGTCAAGCGCGTTGCGGTAGGCGAGAAGGGTGTCCTCGGGCGCGAGATCCCCGCCCCCGCGATGGGCGATGTTCCTGAAGGGCGCGTTCCTGAGCCATACGTTTTTCGGCGTGATTTTGCCGGTCCTGATCATTTCCATGACCTCGGCCCAGTCCCACGCGATCGTGTCAGGGTCGATAAAACCGTATCCCTCGGTGTCGAGGAGGCTGGGCATTGTTTTGTAATGCACCTGGAACGGGACATAGAGAACGTCATTGGCGAACGCGCCGTATCCGTCCTGACGCACGGTATCTCCCACCATGGCCGCCACATGCGTCGCGCCGTTCGCGCCGGGGCCGTAGTGCTTCTTCAATGAGGCGAT
>JAKLIV010000004.1 GCA_022709405.1 Spirochaetota bacterium | reverse complement strand
GACCTTTATGCCGATACCATAAGGCTCGAGAAAGAAGCCGTTGCGACCATGAAAAAGCACAAGCTCGTCATACATCATATCCCTGCCGACATCGTTCCCCTGTGGAGAAAGGAGTCAGAGATAGGATACAAGGTGTTCATCGGTAAAACATTTCCCAGAAGTTTCTATGACGAACTGAAAGCATATATCGCCGATTATCGAAGCAAAAAGAAATAGATTAAAGAAATGATAAAGATAGAGATGTCAAAGATACCCGGTTTTTGTAGAAATGCTTTTCATCGTCTGGAAAATTACTTTTCGTTCGTTCTCCTCTTCCTTCTCGCGCTGTTTCCCGTGATGGAAATCATCGCGCGTTCCTTTTTCAGGACCGGAGTGCCTTCATCCACCGAGTATATTCAGCATATCGTGCTCTGGATCACCTTCGTCGGCGGCATGATCACGTCCCGTGAAGGAAAGCACCTCTCGGTCTCGATCGGCATCGACTCTCTAAGAGGCATTCCCAAAAATATCGCAAGCGCGGTTACGGCCTTCATCGCTTCAAGCACGATGGTCAGCATCGCATGGTGTACCCTCTCCATGGTTTTTATGGGCTTTGATCCTGAGATCAATGTCGGGATCTTTCCGATACGCCTGATCACGATAATAATGCCGATTGGCTATCTCATTATAGCAATAAGGTTTATAACCAGGATCGAGGAAAAAGCGATACAATATGTATCCGCGACCGGTATTTTAGTGGGAACCGTCTTCTCGATTCAGTCAATCATCAATCTTATCATGGCGTTTGATTGCCGGATTCCGCAGTTTTTCGACAGCGCAGCCATCGCAATCGGTTCTTTCCTTCCGCATATTGCCGCGCCTGTCGTCGTTCTTATTATAATTGCGGCATTTTTCGGCATGCCGATTTTCATAACACTGGGAGGCATAGCCTATTATCTTTTTGCGAGATCCGGCGGGTCCCTTGAAGTGATACCCAATGAGGCCTATGTAATGCTCATCAGCCACTCGATTCCGGCCATCCCGCTTTTTACCCTCGCCGGATTCATACTCTCGGAAAGCAAGGCGGGCGAACGACTGGTGAACCTTTTCAAGGCATGGTTCGGATGGCTTCCGGGCGGCATGGCGATAATGGCGATACTCGTGTGCACGTTTTTCACGACTTTTACCGGGGCTTCCGGCGTAACGATACTTGCACTGGGCGGGCTTTTATCGTACATACTCGTCGAGAGCGTCAAGTATTCAAAAAGCTTCAGCACGGGATTATTGACCGCATCGGGAAGCATTGGCCTCTTGTTTCCTCCGAGCCTGCCGGTCATCCTCTACGGCGTTGTTGCGCAGATCAGCATCAAGGACATGTTCCTCGGCGGCCTCATACCCGGGTGCATCATGGTGGTGGTACTCTCGGCATATGGCATATTTACCGCAGTCAACAAAAAGGTTGAAAGAATCCCCTTCAATCCGAGGGACGCACTGTTCTCGATCCGTGAATCGATCTGGGAGCTGCTGCTTCCTTTCATAATCTTTCTCGGCTATTTCGGGGGTTTCACCACAATCGTCGAGACGGGTGGAGTTGCGGTTTTGTATTCCCTGATAATCACGATGATCGTTCACCGGGATATCACCGTCAAAAAAATACCGGATCTCATGCTGAAGTGCATGCCGATCATCGGCGGGGTTCTGGTGATACTGGCACTCTCGAGGGGCCTGTCCTATTACATTGTCGACGCTGAAATTCCAATGAACCTCAGCATGTGGGTAAAGGACCATATACATTCGCGGGTGTTATTTCTGCTGCTCCTGAACCTGGCGCTCCTGGTGACAGGGTGTCTCATGGATATTTTTTCTGCTATTATGGTTGTCGTTCCCCTGATAATCCCCCTGGGAGAGGTTTTCGGGATTCATCCGGTCCACCTGGGGATTATTTTCCTGGCAAACCTCGAACTGGGTTATTTGACTCCGCCAGTCGGTTTGAATTTGTTTCTCGCATCCTACCGGTTCGAGGAAAGTTTATCGACGATATACAGATATACTCTTCCCTTTTTGCTCGTTCTGGTCATATCCGTAATAATAATCACCTATGTTCCCTGGTTCTCAACCGGTCTGCTCGAAATATTGAAATAAGGGAACATCTATAAATTACATTATAGATGTTCCCATGTGGTCGAAGCCTTATGCACATACTGTACGGCTTCGAGAGCTTGCAGGATGCAATCCTGCAAGTTAAGTTGGGATGGCTTGAAAAAAATGCCATTCGAACATCCTGTTCAGCAGGCACATCCAGCGGGGATTTTTATAATCATCCCCAATCCTCATGGTTTAGTTGAATTTTTGTATAATAATATCCCAAAAGCGAGACGAAAATTGAAAAAATGCTTGTCGTTTTTTAAATTATTATGTATAATTAATGATTTCAAAAATTTGGAGGTTCATGATGAATCCAAAAAACGAAAATCTCGCCGAGATTGAAGTGAAAATTAAAAAGAAACAGAAAGAAGCCCAGGAAGCAAAAGAAAAAGGAATGCATTCCACATTGAGAAACCTGCTGGCTGAATTATCAGAGCTTAAAAGACAGGAAAGAAAGCTCCATATGGGCAGTAGATAATGCCTTGTTTGTTTGTATGCTTTTTCGCCGCAGACAAAACGTTTAACAATCAATAATATCGAGGAATAGATGGGATTTTGCACTAATCGCTTAATCCCATAATTTCCGGTAAAGATTGACCGGAAGAATTATTAATAACCCCCGGTTCATATCTCATCCATTTGAATAATAGTCTTGACAATTACATCGTTTTTCATTGTCCTCAAACAAATCAATGTTAAAAGGATGACCCGTAATTCTTCCGGATATGACCTTCATAACGATTATTTCAGTATATGATTTTCTGGTCAAATATATGATGATCGCTTCGCTCGTGATTGCCGGATCAGGCGTGATCCTTAAAGGCTTAAGAATGATACGATCGTCGAGATACGCTCTGTCTCATCGGGATGGCGAAAACAATTCTACAAGAATACGCTGGAGTCCGGAATCTACGGCCTGGGCTTCCCGTCAATTCACCATTACCGAGCGATTATATCTGAGATTCAAGAATTCGCTGTTTTATAAAAATCCGTCAATAATGGCGGTGACGGTCATCTTCCATCTGCTTATGATACTGGTCCCATTTTTTATACAGGCGCATGCGATATTGGTTTTTCAGTATTTCGGAATCCGCTTTGTATGGCTGAACGATAGGTTGATAATCCTTATGACATTAATCGTTCTGGGCATGATTGTCATCATGCTTGCCAGAAGGTTCATGCTCGACAGTGTCCGCGCGATAACCGGCTGGAGAGAAATAGGGCTCTTGATTACGGTATCTCTTCCCTTCGTTACCGGACTCATGTGCTACTTCCAGAGGGGGGAATATGAAATAATGATCGTTCTGCACATTCTATGCGCGCAGATTCTTGTCGTCATGCTCGGTTGGTCCAGAATGGGGCATGCAATCCTTTTTATGTTTTCCCGATTATTCATCCGGGGAACTCACTCTTTATCAGGAAACGCACGAGAATGGGGAAGGAAACTCAATGAATGACGTAATGGGAAATCGCATATCGATTGACGCGGATGCGATAAACAGAATGCTGGATGAAAAAATCGAGATAAAACTTCTGCTGTCCAACTGCGTTTCCTGCGGCCTCTGCTCAGGAACCTGCTTTTACTATAAAAAAACAAAGGACCCTGAATCGACGCCTTCATTTAAAGCGCTGAATTCCATGGGACTGCTTTTCAGAAAAAAGGGAAAAATATCCCCAAAAGATCTCGATCGAATGAAGTCACTGATATGGGGGAAATGTGTCCTGTGCGGCCAGTGCCGGTGCCCGATAGGCGTCAGTATCCCTTCCATTATAGCCTGGGCAAGAGCGATTTGCAGGTCGCAGGGTGTATGTGAAAATTACGCCGACAGTCCGATGGGGGCATGATGCTGATGGATAAAAAAAAGTTTATGGCATCTGCTGTTATCGTACTCATCGGCTTTATAATTACAAATTTATCGGCGCAGGAAGAACATCTGTTTATCGACAACCGGTCGTTTTATGCGGCGAAACAGCGTTCAGGAGTGAATTTCCCTCATCAGAAGCACATGGTCGCGGTCGATGATTGCATGAAATGCCACCATCGCTATGAGAACGGCAGGAACACGCTTGATACCGATGATCTGGCTGCAAATAATCACGCAATCCGGTGTCCCTCGTGCCATGGGTTTTCAGGCAATTCAAAATACAATCTGACCGAGGCCTATCATCTTCAATGTATCGGCTGCCATGAAAAGATGGAGAAGAGTGCCGGCCCGCGGCTCTGCGCCGGATGCCATCCCAGAAGAGGAGCGACAAAATGATCATAGCCAGGGAAAAAAAACTTGAAGATATTTATTCTCTGACCTCTTCGTATCAAAAAATAATGATCGTCGGGTGCGCCGGATGCACCGCCGTATGTCTTGCGGGGGGTCATCAGGAGGTCGTTCGATTTAAAGAAGAGCTTTCACTTTACATGAAGAAACATGGAACTGAAGCTGCACTGAAGGGGTATACCGTTGAAAGGCAATGCGAACCGATTTTTATTTTCGAGCTTGTGGAGCGCATGAGAAATATCGACGCCATTGTTTCCATGGGTTGCGGTGCGGGAACACAGCTCCTCGCCGAAAAATTCGATGACATACCGGTATTCCCGGCGCTCGACACCATATTCGTCGGAATCAGCAGGGAAACCGGCCTGTATGAGGAGAACTGCAGATCCTGCGGCGATTGCCAGCTCGGTTATACCGGAGGCATCTGCCCGGTTACAAGATGCGCAAAGGGCATCTTTAACGGACCGTGCGGGGGCTCCACAAACGGCAGATGCGAAGTCGATCCGGATATCCCGTGCGCATGGTGCCAGATTTATGAACGGCTGAAAAAACAGAACCGCATTGAAAACATGTACGCCATACGCAGGCCCATGCAATGGAAAAACCAGAATCCCGGAATCTTGATCCAGAAAGGATTTAAAAAGCAGTGATCGGCGGATCAATATCGGATGAAAGAATACATGAAACATTCTACAGCCGGGGAAAACAGCGGAAAACTGCAGAGATTATGCCGATCCGGGGACTTTGTGGTGACCGCCGAACTCGGACCTCCGAAGGGGAATAATCCGCTTATTGTCGAGAAAAAAGCCTCGTACCTTGCCGGGTTCGTCGATGCGGTAAACGTCACCGATAATCAGACGGCGATCGTCCGCATGTCAAGCATCGCCACGGCTGCGCTGCTCGTGCGCATGGGAATAGAGCCGGTGATGCAGATGGTGACCCGCGACAGGAACAGGATCGCCGCGCAGAGCGACATCCTCGGGGCCGCCGCACTCGGTATAAAAAACGTACTCTGCTTGAGCGGAGATCATCAGATGTTCGGAAACCATCCATTTTGTAAAGGGGTGTATGACATCGATTCGATACAGCTTGTTTCGATTCTGCGGACGATGCGCGATGAGGGTGTTTTCCCCGATACCGGCGAAAAAATCGACGGAGCGCCGGATTTGTTTATCGGGGCCGCCGATGCGCCTTTTTCGGACCCGGTTGAATACCGTCCTTACCGGCTGAGAAAAAAAATCGATGCAGGAGCCCAGTTCATCCAGACCCAGTGCATATATGATGTCAAGGCTTTCAGGGAATACATGCGCAGGGTAAGGGATCTGGGAATTCATGAAAAATGCTTCATTATCGGCGGTGTCATGCCGTTGAAATCCCTTGCGATGGCGCGTTATATGCAGCAAAATGTTCCCGGTATCGTCATTCCGGAATCGTTTTTTCGCTGTCTTGCTTCAGCTCCCGGCGGCAAGGCGGGCGACGAGGGAATTAAAATATGCTGTGATATCATAAGCGAGCTGAGGGAGACTGACGGAATAAGCGGAATACATGTCATGGCCGTCGAGTGGGAACACAGGGTTCCGGAAATTATCGATAAATGCGGTCTACTTCCCCGCCCGTTAGTTTAAATCCGATCGAAAAAATCGGTGAGTATGACCGAGAAAACATTCTCTATTACACGCTTGTCTATCTGAAAAATTGAGGCGATGTCGATTATCTGATAAAAAATCGCATATGCCGGCATCTCGCGTAATCAATAAAGGCTTGATAAAAAAATACGCTGCAATATAATATAGCGTATTTCGGTTATTGCAGACAATCAACTCGACAAAACAGGGACAGGTGGACAACATGGGCCCCAATGACAATTCTATGGCCAGGAAAGCTGCGAGCGGCATCTCAACGGACATCGCGGAAACTATCACGATCAACGAGTATACGAAGCTTGCCGACTACCTGAGAAAGTCCGTTGAAAGGAAGGGCGGGTACAAGAAGGAGCTTTACCTGAACAGGCACCGCCAGGACAAAAAAATCATCGGGCTGGCCCTGAGTTACATTTCAAATTATCTGCAATACATGAAAAATGACAAGACCGATGAGATGTATGAAGAGATCGTCGGTAAAATCGGCTTGACTAAAGAGGACCTCGATTACATCGCGAAGCATCCCTTTGACAAATGCGGCGAGGAATTCTATTATTCAATCCAGTATTACGTGCTTTCATGCTTCGAGAACCTGGATTTCGATTTCGTCAAAAAAGCCTGCGAGATCATCGCGCTGAGGACCTCGTCGTTCCAGCTCACCTATGACAGAAAGGGCTCATTCCAGTTTCTCATCATTCCCTTCCATCTGATGGGCAAGCTGGTCGGGAAGGTTTCGTCAAAGTACAGCACCCTTTCCAAAAGTACATCGAAAACCCTGTCGTATTTCTGGCAGAAAAAAAAGCGCCTCGAGATCGAGTTCTCCTACGAAAAAACTCCGAAGCGTCTCCATCCGCAATTGAACCGCCCTGAGACACTGACCGTCAAAGGACAGGCATACAAGCCGATGGAAGAGACCGCTTACCGCACCGGAATCTCGGACTATTTTTCAATAATATCTCATTCCCTGAACACTCTCGGCATCGTCCATTTCAAGGGTCTGTATCTCAATTCGGGCGTCGAAAACAAGGAGCTCCCGCTGCTGCCGGACCAGATGGGGCGCTTTCATGATGGCAGGTCATACAGGATGGATTCCGAAGGATTTTTCTTCGACGTGAATGATCCGGGCGGCCCCAGAATGGTCGATTCGTTCGGGAAGAAGGTCCACTTTGCCGAAAAAGCGCTTTTTGCGTTCGATGAAACCGGCTGCGTGATTTACGGTCTCGACGAGAAAAAAGCGGCAGCCGACAGCAGGATTCGGGAGATCGTTGCATGGAATTCCCCCAAAAACCGCTTTATCATTTATTATGACATGATAATGCCGTGGCAAAAATTCAAGGTTTCGGTTGCAAGGGACCTGCGAAATCGGATCATCGCCGAACAGGGAAAAGATCCATTACGGATGGAATTCCGGGAATTGAAAAAAATGCTCAAAAAGCATTACACGGAAGAGCTGCGCAAGGCGGTGCGCTACAGGCGTTTCGGACGCAGGTATATACTGCCGATGTGTATTATCGGGGCGGCAGCCTCTTTCTGGATACCTGGGGGGCTCGGATTTCTTCAGAATGCCGTATTCGCCTTTTTTACAGCAGGCATGGCCCTGGGACTGTCGAGGGATCTGTATCGCGGCCTGATCCGGAGGGTGGGGATACTGAAGAGCGAGGACATCGTCGACTACCGCGACAGGGAAAACTTCATCCTGAAAGGCCTGAATCAGGAGCGGGGGTACGCAGTGGACAGGGCCGCCAAGACGCAGGAAATTTTCAACAGGCTGATCGAGGAGATCAAGCAGACCACCGTTTCTACCGAGGAAATACTCACCGGGCTGGACGAGTTCTCGAAATCCAACCAGTCGAACGTGGAGGCGCAGGAGAAGCTCCAGGTGATCATACACAACCTGGTCGAACAGGTGCGCGAGATGAACATCCAGACGGCGGGATTTCTCAAGAAGCTCAATGACGAGGTTAACAGCTCGTTCGCCGAGATATACCGCGCAGTCGAAATCAACAACGAGATAACGAAAAGGATGACGCTGGAGACCGAAAAGATTTCTGATTCACAGGTCATGCTCAACGATATAACGGACCAGATAAACCTTTTGAGCCTGAACGCGAGCATCGAAGCGGCAAGGGCGGGCGAGCACGGCAAGGGATTCGCCGTCGTCGCAGAGGAGGTGAGCAAGCTCGCCGAAAAATCGCAGAGCGGCGTCAAGGAGATCAACATCATCAACGCATCGGTGCGTTCCGGGATCGACGAGATGTACCACAAAAACAAGGCGACGGTCGAACTCCTGAAAAAAATAAACGGCAATGTCCTTCAGGCGCTCGAGACCATACAGAGGGAGATAACGAAGATGCCCGAGCAGGTCTTCAACTCCGCCGATACCGCTTCGAGCGAGATCGAGAAAATAGCCGCCTCATCCGAGGAGCTGACCGCAAGCATCGAGGAAATTTCCGCCAACGCCGACGCCATCAACAACAGCACGGTCGCGACGATCGCTAAAATTGAAGAGGAAAAAAGAGCCATATGAAAGTCTTGCTCGCCGGGTACAATGTCGACGCCGACATCATAGAAACACTCAAGGAAAAGGCGGACTGGGACCGCGACAACGTGACACCGGAAACGCTCAGCGCGTCATATGCGAGGATTTCACGCGATCCGCGCGACGTATCGGTCCTGCGCCAGGTGGCGAGCGCCGAAGTCGACGGCGCGAGAAAATCCAACGAGCGCATCATATTCGGGTTCGGCCACCATTCGGTCGCGGAGCATGCTGTTTTTAACCTCGATATAATCGGGCTCTCTCGCCTCGCGGTGGAGGAGGTGCAGCGCGCCAGGCTCGCCTCTTATACCGAAAAATCGCAGCGCTATATAACACTCGAAGGGGATTATTTCACGCCCGAAGAATTCAGGGGCGAGCCCATCGAACGGGAATTCCGCGAAACGGTCGCATTCCAGAATAAAACGTACTCCGCGCTCTATGAAGCGCTCAAGAAGCACCTGTTCGTCAAGCACGCCGAAACGGTGAAGACGCCGCTCGGCGAGAGGACCGTGGACGGATGGGCAAAGGAGGACGCGCGGTATGTCGTTTCCCTGGCGACCCTGTCGCAGATGGGGATGACGGCAAACGCCCGCACTCTGGAAAACATGCTGCGGCGATTCAGGTCGAGCAGGCTGCCCGAGGTGCGCGAGCTGGCGGACGGCATATTCAGCATAGTGGGGAATTTCACTCCATCGATAATACAGTTTACAGAGCCTAATGCTTATGACACGATGCGCAGGGACGATATCCGCGAAATGTCGGGAGAGCTGAACCTCGCGGCTGCCGGAGACGGCCATGCCGGAAACGATAGCGTGTCGCTGATATCGTGCACCCCGGATGCGGATGCGGTTATCTGCGCGGCTGTAGTGTTCCAGTATTCAGGGCAATCCTACAGGGAATGCCTCGATGCGGTGATGAACATGAACGACGGCGAAAAGAGACGAATCATCAAGACGGCTCTTTCGAAACGGGAGTTTTTCAACAGCGTCGACCGCACGTTCGAAACGATCGATTTCACCTATGAGCTGACGGTCAGCGCGAGCAATTACGCACAGCTGAAGAGGCACCGGATGAGCACGCAGATCGTTCAGGATTACGATCCCGCGCTGGGATTTACGGTGCCGCCGTCGATAACCGAAGTAAACATGGAAGTTCCGTTTCGCGAGGCCATGGACAGATCGGCCGAAACTTATGCCAGAATAAAAGAAGCGTATCCGGATTTAAAGAATTATATTCTCACGAACGCGCACCGGAGGAGGGTGGTCCTCAAGCTGAACGCGAGAGAGCTTTATCACCTGGTCTCGCTCAGGGAGGACGAGCACGCTCAGTGGGACATCAGGGAGACGGCGGCCGAAATGAACGCGCTGGCGAGAAATGCCGCACCGCTGGCGTGCATGATGCTCTGCGGGAAAAACAGCTTCAGCCGGCTCAGGGACGAAGTTTTCGGGTGATGAAACCCATAAGGTTGTAGACCAGCCTCGCTGCAGTGAAATCGGGCGCGTGAAATTTATTTATCGGCGCCAGCTCCACCACGTCGAATCCCACGATATTCCTTTCAACGCATATTTTTTCGAGCAGCTCCATCGCCGCGTACCAGTCGATGCCCCCGGGCTCGGGGGTGCCGGTCGAAGGGACGAGCGCGGGATTGAACACATCGATGTCGAACGTGATATAGACGTTTTCAGGGAATGATTTCGGAAGAATTTTACTGGGAATCCCGCGGCGGGCGAGCAATTCCGCATCGAGCGAGGGGATTCGCCGTTTCAGTCTGTAATCCGCCTCGGGCGGTGAAAGGCTTCTTATCCCGATCTGGAAGAGAGGGATGCCGGCATCCACGACGCGTTTCATGGCCGATGCGTGGCTGTACGGGTCGCCTTCGTAAGAATCGCGCAGGTCGGCGTGGGCGTCGAACTGGACCACTCCGAAATCGCGGCAGACGGAAGCGAAAGCCGGAAACACCCCGCAGGTGACCGTGTGTTCGCCGCCGAGTACTACCGGTATGGCGCGGCTGCGGATGCTGTCTGCGACCGATTCGGTGATCCGGGCCAGTATCTCAAGTATGGAGCCGCCGCACCGGACCGGGGCTTTGGTGTGAATCCCCTTTTCAGCCGGAACTGAGCGGCCGTCGTACACCTCGAGCTGCTGCGAAGCGGCGAGTATGGCGGACGGTCCGTTTTTGGCGCCGGCGCCGTACGACACGCTGCGTTCGAGGGGCACCGGAATCACATGGAACATCGATGATTCCGCAGGGCCGTTGCCGGTCTCGGAGCCCAGAAAAGGGGGATATTTGCCGCGTATCATGTTCATGAAAGCCTTCCCTTGAAATCCGCATAGCCGAATTCCCGAACGAGGCGGATTTCGTTTTTTGACGTGCTGCATATCGCGATCGAGGGGAGACCGATACCGTTGAATGTGTTTGTCTTGACCATGGAATAGTGCGCCATGTCGAGAAACAGCAGCCTGTCTCCGGGCCTGAGCGGCTTATCGAACGAATAATCGCCGATGACGTCTCCGGCGAGGCATGAGATCCCAGCAAGCCGGTACGTGTAGGGGAGTTCTCCGGGCATGCCGGCGCCGGGGATAGCGGGCCGGTACGGCATTTCGAGAACATCGGGCATGTGCGCCGCCGCAGACGTGTCCATGACCGCAATGTCGATCTCGTTGCGGATCACGTCGAGAACCGTGGCCGCGAGCACGCCTGCGTTCAGGGCCACCGCCTCTCCGGGTTCGATATAGACATCGACGCCGTATCTTTCGGCGGTGCGGGTTATGAGCGAGCACAAAAGATCGATGTCGTAATCGTCCCTGGTGATATGGTGGCCCCCTCCGAAATTCACCCACTCGAGCCCGTGAAGGTGCCGTCCGAACAGCTGATCGAACGCGGCCAGGGTCTTTTCGAGCGCCGGAGAATTTTCCTCGCACAGCGCGTGAAAGTGCAGTCCCGATATGCCTTCAAGGCATGAAGGATCGAACTCGGATGCGGTGATGCCGAGGCGTGAATGTTTTCCGCATGGGTCGTACATGGGAACCGGCGCCTGGGAGACCTCCGGGTTCACCCGCAGCCCGAATTTTTTTTTGGGCGATGAAATGACATCGGATTTGAAGCGCCGGTACTGGTTTCCGGAATTGAACACGACGTGATCGGACCAGCGCAGAATTTGGGCGAAGTCATCGTCGCTGTACGCGGCAGCGAAGGAATGCACTTCCTTCCCGAATTCTTCCCTGCCTAGGCGCGCCTCGTGCGGCGAGCTCGCGCATACGCCGTCCAGGTAATCGCGCATGAGGGGGAACAGGCTGAACATGGAAAAGGCCTTGAGTGCGAGGAGTATCCTGCACCCGGTCCTTCGCTTCACGCCTGCGAGCACCTCGAGGTTTTTTCTCAGGGAGTCCTCGTCGACGATGAAGCAGGGGGTGTTCACCCGGGAGATGTCAAGGCCTAGAAAAATGTTTCCTGCCATGGCAGTCCGTGCTTGTTCAGTTTGTCCATGAACGGGTCGGGATCGAACTGCTCCATGTTGAACACGCCTTCGCCCCTCCACGCTCCGGTGAGTATCATCATGCCGCCGATCATGGCGGGAACGCCGGTGGTGTATGAAATGGCCTGAGACTGAACTTCCCGGTAACACTCCTCGTGGTCGCAGATGTTGTATACGTAGTATTCACGCTCCCTGCCGGATTTCGCGCCTTTTACCACGCACCCGATGCAGGTCTTGCCCCTGGTCAGCGGGCCCAGGGAGGCCGGGTCGGGAAGGAGCGCCTTGAGAAACTGTATCGGTATGATTTCCTTGCCTTCGAACATGACCGGGTCGATGCGGGTCATCCCCACGTTCTGCAGCACTTCGAGGTGCTTCAGATAGTTGTCCGAGAAGGTCATCCAGAACCTCGCCCTCTTTATCGTCGGGATATGTTTGACCAGCGATTCCAGTTCCTCGTGGTAGAGCAGGTAGATTTTCTTGTCTCCGATCCCGCCGGGGAAATTGTACACTTTCGAAACCGACAGGGGATCGGTTTCGACCCAGGCTCCGTTTTCCCAGTATTTGCCGCGCTGGGTTATCTCGCGGATGTTTATTTCCGGATTGAAGTTGGTGGCGAAGGGCTTGCCGTGGTCTCCCGCGTTGCAGTCGATGATATCGAGCTCGCTGATTTCGTCGAAGTGGTGCTTTTTCGCGTACGCGGTGTACACGTTGGTCACGCCCGGATCGAATCCGCTTCCCAGAAGGGCCATGATCCCCTTTTTCTTGAACCTCTCATGGTATTCCCACTGCCACTTATAGCAGAACTTGGCCTCGTCGCGGGGCTCGTAGTTCGCTGTGTCGAGGTAGTCGACCCCGGTTTCCAGGCATGCATCCATGATAGGCAGGTCCTGGTAGGGCAGTGCGACGTTTATGACGAGTTTCGGTTTGAAGGATTGGATGAGGGAGACGGTTTCCTTGACGTTGTCGGCGTCGACCTTCGCGGTCTTTATCGGCCGCTTGATCTGGGCCGCGATACGGTCGCATTTTTCCCTGGTTCTGCTCGCGAGCATTATTTCGCTGAAAACATCCGGGACCTGAGCGCATTTGTGTGCAACGACCTGTCCGACGCCGCCGGCGCCGATTATCAATACACGTGACATTATGACCTCCCTCGGGTGATTATTTTTCGAAATACGTATAACCGTTGAGACCGGACTCGAAGAGTTTCATGATACTGCGCCGTTCAGAAACCGTGATGAGTCCGTCGCGAACGGCCTTTTCGGCCTTCTCCCTGAACTGTTCGAGAAGCAGTTTCGGGTTATATTCGACGTAGGTGAGCACGTCCGACACTGAGTCGCCCTCGATTTCCCTGACGAAATCGTAATCGCCCTTCTCGTTGATCCTGATGCTTACCACGTTCGTGTCGCCCATCAGGTTGTGAAGATCGCCGAGCGTTTCCTGGTACGCGCCGACGAGAAAAACGCCTACGTAGTATTCTTCATCGGTCAGCTCGTGCAGCGGTATGCATTCGCGGATTTCGTTGGCGCTGAAGAAACGGTCGAGCTTCCCGTCGCAGTCGCAGGTGATGTCGGCCAGCACTGCGTTCCTGCAGGGATATTTGTGGAGCCTGTGCACCGGCATGGTGGGAAATATCTGTCCTATCGCCCATGAATCGGGCAGAGACTGGAACACGCTGAAATTGCAGTAGTAGATGTCGGCTATGGCGGCGTCTATTCCCTCGAGTTCGGGCGGGATGTGCTTCATCTTGTTCTTCTCAAGGGCGATCAGGTTGATGATGTTCCAGAATATTTTTTCGGCGAGGGAGCGATCGCGCAGGGTGATGTCTCCGTGCTGGAACTGCTGGTGGATTACATCGCGGTAGTAAAGGGCGTCGTTGAAGCACTCCTGCACGTTCTTGGGTTTGACGGAGCGCAGGACCTCGAAAAGGTTCTTGATCTGCTCGTGCTCGATTTCAGCAACGTTTTCGGGCAGTGGCATTGCCTCGAAGCGGGCGCTGTCCAGGCAGTTGAAGAGCAGGACCGAATAGTATGCGACGGTCGCGCGCCCGGATTCGGTGATGATTACCGGATGGTCGACGCCGCTGTCGTCACAGGTGGTCTGAATGACCTCGACGATGTCGTGGCAGTATTCGATGAGCGAATAGTTCATGCTGTTCATGTAATTCGTTTTGGAGCCGTCATAGTCGACCGCAAGACCGCCGCCGAGGTCGAGATAGCCCATGGCCGCGCCTTCCTTGACCAGCTCCACGTAAATACGGCATGCCTCCATGACCGCTGAGCGTATGTCGCGTATATTCGGTATCTGCGACCCGAGATGGTAGTGGAGGAGCTTGAAGCAGTCGAGCATGCCCTTTTCGCGCAGAGTATCTATTACCTGTATGAGCTGCGTGGTGTTCAATCCGAAAATGCTTCTGTCGCCGCCCGAATCGCTCCAGTGGCCACCGGCCTTTGAAGAGAGCTTGAGCCTGACGCCGATAAGCGGCGTAACCTTCATCTCCTCTGATCGCTCGAGGATGAGTGACAGCTCGTTGGGCATTTCGATGACGAAAAAGCACTTGATTCCCATTTTAACCGCGGTAAGGCCCAGGTCGATGAATTCGACGTCCTTGTATCCGTTGCATATGATGTAGGAATCATGGTCCTTGAGCATGGAAATTGCGGCAATCAGCTCCGCCTTGCTGCCGGCCTCGAGTCCATGATGGTATTTCGATCCGAATCTGGTTATTTCGTCGATGATCTGCTGCTGCTGGTTTACCTTTATCGGATAAACGCCGCGGTAGTACGATTTGTATTTCAGGGTATCGATGGCTTCGAGAAAAGCCTTGTTGAGCTCGGAAATCTGTGCGTCGAGGAGGTTCTGGAGACGAAGCAGAACCGGCATGTCCATGCCGCGCTCTCTGATCCCGTCGATAATGTCCCGGATGCTTACGGAAATCGACTTGTCGTCAAAAGGGGTTATGACCACATCGCCGGCCGGTGATACGTTGAAGTATCCCTTGCCCCAGTTTCTGATTCCGTACAATTCGATGGAGTCTTCAACGGTCCAGCGGTCAAGAATCTCTTTTCTAACCATGGATGCCCCCATAGCAGGTAAGGATCACGATGTTCCCTGCCGAGAAGAGGAAGGGGACATTCGATATTACGGCCGGGCGGGACCGGTTCCGGGAAGAGACATATAAAATGACAGAGTCATTTTTTCAAGAATAAAATGGTTTGCGGCAGAAAATGATGTTAATTGCACAGGAAAAACTATTCATCCGAAGCCTGCTCGGTGAGCGCCTTGATGACCTCCCTGTCTGTAATGAATCCCAGGGAAATCAGGATGTCGCCGATCCTGCCTCCCTCGCGCTCCTGCTTTTCAAGGGCGAACTTGAGCTGCTTTTCATTGATCACGCCGCCCTTGACGAGGATTTGTCCGATCTTCATTTTTTCCATGGCAGTCTACCCTATATTCAGTTTAGAGGTAAGCTGGGCGGATGTAAATAAAATTTCTGAGATAATGTCCTTTTGCAACGAATAAATCTTCTCAGCGGTGCCGAAAACCGAAAAAGCGGCTATTGCTGAGCCGGTGGCGCCGAATATCGGCCCGCCGATGCCGGCCATGCCGGGGATATACTCTTCGTTGTCGAAGCTTATCCTGGTCCTTCGGACTTCATCGATTTCCTTAATAAAGTCTTGCCTCGTTGTCAGCGTTTTGGGCGTGATAGCCTCAAATTTGTAATTCTCAAGCATGTATTCGCGCTGTTCGTCGTTCATGAATGCCAGAAGCGTCTTGCCCGAACACGATGCGTGGGTTGGGATTATCGCGCTTCCAGCCGGATGCGATATGTGCGATCTGTCAGGAGCGTATCTCATCACGATTATGATCGTTCGTCCGACAGCGAGGCAGACGTTGACCGATTCATGGTATTTGAAAGCGAGACGCTCCATGAAAGTCGAGCATTTCGATATGACGTCGCTTATCGCCATGTACTTCATGCCGAGCAGGAACATCGCCCCGCCAAGCGAGTATTCCGCCGAACCGTCACGCTGTTCAAGTAAGTTTCTGTTCGCGAGCGTATTGGCTATCCCTCTCACCGTAGTTTTGGGAACCCCAAGCCTTTCTGACATCTCCGAGATGGTCAGTCCGGTGTCACGATCGCTGAAAAGCATCAGCAGGTCGATCGCCCTGTCGATCGAATGAATAGGGCGAGTTTCTGTTTTTTTCATGTTAATCACCTGGTCATGGTCAGATTATACATATTTCCGGGCCGAAGATTGTCAATTCTATTTCTACAGGCTATTGCAGGATGAGCAATAATCCGAAAGAGGGCCCGATGGGGGATGACGGGTGCATGAAATCGAAGGAGGCGTATTGATCAGTATTATGCTTTTCCCGAAAGATAAAGATCACGTTCCCGGCGCTCGAATTTTTCAATTGAATACCGGAGCATGGTGCGGGGCATTTTTCTGTACCGTACGTTTAAGAATCCCTCAAGCGCGGTGCGGTCCGATTTTCCGGCTTCCCTGAGCATCCAGCCCACGGCCTTGTGGATAAGGTCATGCTCATGCTCCATCAGAATATCGGCCATGGCGAACGTGTGTTCGAGACTCCCGTTTTTTATGAAGTGATAGGTTGATACAATCGCGATACGTTCTTTCCAGAGCGAACCGGATCTGGCAAACTCGTACAACGGTGTTTTATCCCTGGAAAGGAACCATGGGCCGGTGATTTTGGGGGCGGACAGGTCGACGAGGTCCCAGTTGTTGATTCTGGATGCCCGTCTCATGTAAAAATCGACGATTTTACCACGGATAAGGTCGTCGGATTTTTTGAATTTTTCTACAAGAATCAGCAGCCCGGTCATTCTGTGTTCATGAACTTCGCTTGCCAGAAGAGTTGCGATGTCTTTCATGTCGGCATGAACAAACTTCCGCGCAATCGTCCTCTGCTCGGGAACCGTCACCCCGATGAAGACGTCTCCTTCTCCGTACTGGCCCGGGCCGGTCTTGAAAAATTTGCTGAGCACCGAAACTTTATCTTTTCTTGCGATTATTCGTAGTTCTTTTTTTATTACTTCGGCGATCATCATTGTTCAATCCTCGTATCAGGGACAGTATCCTCACCGGCGCTTTATATTTCAATCGTTATTCATATATTTCCAGGACCTGGTTTTCGATCCTTAATCTGATATTTTTCCCCAGTGAAAGCACGCCGGCGATCCATGGATGGATTTCAATTAAGCGGAAGTACTCTTTAGTCATAAATGCGATTTTTTTTGTTGTTAACGGTTTTTCCCCGGCAAGAACCCCTTCAATCCATCCCCATGATGATCGATAAAAAGCCCTTCCGTTGACGATTTTAACGGATTTAATGATCTCATCGCTTTTCCCGTATGAGCTGGACGTGACGGCGTATTGATCAGCATAACCGTCTTTGAGCTCGTCGATTTCGCGTGCTGAGGAAACGCTCATATCCCCTTGCTTCGAGTAGAGGCCCTGCGCAATGGGGCTTTTCTTTCTCATAATGTCGATCGCTTCGGAAGGGGCTGCGCTCAGGGTCCTGTGATTGTTCCATCCATCGCTTGAAGCGGTTTTAGTATTTTCATCCTCCAGTATGAGGTAGCTGGTATACGGCGTGATGATGCCGTAGGTGCGGGCGAGCTTGATGATCTCTGCTGTAGAATTCTCATCGGCGCCGCCGAGCCTGATTTTTTCCATGAGACTTGCTATTCTCGTGCGCGCCCACATTCTGGGCACGAAGTCGGCTCCTCTGTCTGCGTATCCGATAGTGAAGGTGCTGATGAAATTCTTCCTGGATTGGCCGACAACGCCTTCGACGGCCACCGTGATCTTGCCTGCCGAGTCGTATTTACCGTAGATCGGGATCATGTCGCCCGCGAATATGTCGTGAAACGATGAAGGCTCGATATCGGAAATTTTCGAAGATCCGGCGAACTTAACCTTAATATCCGTCATGACCGGCAGGCTTATCTTCTTGAAAAATTTATCTATGACCGACTCGATAGAATCACCCCCTGTAATGTAACGCGCGCTTCCGCCTGTTTTTGAGGAAAGCCCTTCGAGAAGGTGCGTGTTCAGCCCGGTGCCGAGACCGAAGGTGAAAATCCGGGATTTACCCGATGATGAAAGGAAATTATTGATAAGTATGCTCTCATCGGTCTCGCCGATTGTCGGCATCCCGTCGGTAAGAAGAACGATATATCGGGGACGGCCTGACTGGGACTGACCCGAGGCCAGTTTCAATGCTTCCTCAAGATTGGTTCCTCCCGCCGCATTGAAATTGTCGATGAATTTAAAAGATTTCTGGATGTTCGCCTTGTCCACAGGGCCGCTGAAAAGAGATTCAGCTTCGGTCGAGAACCGTACGATCTGGAAATGATCGCCATGTCTCAGTGCGCTCACACATTTACGAAGGGAGAGTTTCACCTGATCCAGCTTTTCTCCGATCATGCTGCCTGAAGT
The DNA here is from genome assembly GCA_022709405.1 of Spirochaetota bacterium. GTDB lineage: Bacteria > Spirochaetota > UBA4802 > UBA4802 > UBA5550 > JAKLIV01. The sequence goes on along the minus strand of JAKLIV010000004.1, from coordinate 52,243 downwards.
ATCTACCACGAAAACAACATCCTTTTGAATGGCCGCCATACCGTACAGAGTGTCGTCTGGAGAAATGTTTAAAAGAAAATGCCCGCCGCCGGTCCCGTCAGGGTTTGCGATGATTGAGATTCCAACAGGTTCTTTGGTGCGGGAATAGTACAGCCTGAAGTCTCTATCCGGTCTTATGTTGCCGGCCTTGTAATTCAGCTTTATCTGTGAATCATTTTTACGGACAATATCGGCGTTGAATCCGGGGCACAGGACGTTGGAGATTCCGTTGTCGGATGATATCGTTGCAGAGATTGAAATTTCCTCGATCGGCTGTGACGAGAATTTTTCGGTTCCAAGTGGATATATATATGAACAGTAGCCGTCGTGATAATCAGTCGGTTCCTGATATGATATTTTAATTCTTTTTTTCGAGTGAGGCTCTATCGGATATATTTTCAACCTGAAAAGGTCCTGGCCTGCGTACTCCATGAGCCCGGGGTCGCGCATCTGGCTGACGATTTTCTCGTAAATCCCTCGCGCTTTTTCCGCGTCGAGGGTTTCTGCCTGTTTTTCGATGCCGTTGATCAACATGCTGAAATGTGTTATGACCGCCCCGCGAGGAACGGGGAAAAGGTATATCCCCTCTATTGTTGAGTTGCCCGGGTTGTAGAATTCCTGGTCGATCTCGGTCAGGCAGACTCTGTCGTTGATGTCGATCTTTACGTCGTGGCGTGTTACCGCAAGAGGATAATGGTATCCGGTGTTTCCCGGTTTGGGTACAATGATGAATCCATCGGCGAAGGCGTGAGAATATATGAGAATTATCACTGCTGCAATGACTTGAATCGTTATAGTGCGTTTCATGGTGTTCTCCTTGCAGACCGCCCCGCTTGGGGCGGCCTGTAGTTTAATCTCGGAATCATTTGAACGTGTAGCCTTTTTTAGCACCGGCATCGTGCAGGCTTTTAATGACCGCGGCATCGAGCGTGCCGTCATTTGTAGTTTTTTTAAGCTCTGCTTCGATGAATTTTCTTCTTTCCGTATCGAGCTTCTGGATTTTCTTCTGTATCGCTTCCCGTTTTTTAATAGTATCAGCGATGTATTCTTTTCGTTGCAGCGGGGACATTTTTCTCATTACAGGAGGCAATTCATTTTCTTTGACGTTTGAAACGTCGATCTTGTCTTTCTTGACGGCGTCGACAAGGTCCCATCCTGAACTGTCATATTGTGAAGATACTTTCGCGACAGAGCGCTGCACGGAGGATTCGGGACTCATCGCAGCTGCGTTGGCGTCCTGTTCTTCAAACCGCGATTTTTTTTCAAATCCCGCCGCACCGTATGCGATATAGGTTGAATTGAGCTCCTGGCCGAGACGGGATATCTCATCGTCCTGCGGTGCAGCGATGTAGGCGACCTCCATGTTCTGGTCTATGGCCATGTATGTGCCGTCCGCGAGGTTGGCTCCGTCTTTCCACCTGGTATCGACGCCCTCGCGCGAATCGCCGCAGAATATGGTATTGACGACGATGCCGCGTCCGATCGCCTCCTTGCAGGCCGACCTGTAGTCGACATCGCCCTGGGTGAACGGTTCATTGCCCGCGATATACAGTATCTTCAGGTCGTTTTTTCCGGTGCTCCATGAAAGGCCCCTGACCGCTGAGCGTATCACTCGCCCGCAGTATTCGCTTCCGCCATTGGTGGTGAGGCCGAAAAGCCCTTCTGAAACCCGGTCGAGATCAGTGGTAAGAGGGGTGATCATCCGCAGATGGCCTTCCCCGGCCGAAATGGAGTCTTTGCCGTATTCGTATAATGCGACTTCAAGTGCGGGGACTTTCCCGTTTTTTTTCGCCAGCGCAGTCTCGTTTACTATTTTCCATATCTGGGACTTCGCCTGATCGATGAGGCCGTCCATACTGTTGCTCGTATCGAGCAGGATGGCGAGCTGTATCCTGTCTCCGGTCTCTGCGGCGGATGTCCCGATAGTGACTAAAAAGACGGCGGCAAGAGCGATTATCAGTGATACGATTTTTTCTTTCATTTGTTTTCTCCCTGTTTTTGCAGTATTGACTGGAAAAAATATTTTTCCGTTCTCGATTTTTTTTTGAATATCAATTAAAATTGCAATATCTATGTGCTATCGCGGTTGTCGTCAGATAATCTTTAATGCGAGGCGGTATGAAAAACCAGAAGAAGGCACTTGTTCTCGAGTATTTTACGGTCGGATATAACATCATCGAGGCAGCCGTATCCATCGCAGCCGGCGGTTTTTCAGGAAGCATCTCTCTCGTAGGCTTCGGCATGGATAGCATAGTGGAATCATTGTCCGGGATGGTTCTGATATGGAGGCTCAGAAAACACGGCATGAGCTCATCCGAAGACGAAGAAGCGATTGAAAGAAGAGCGGTCCGATTCGTGGGAGTGACATTCATCATCCTCGCGATTTATATCGCAATCGAATCAGGAAAAAAAATATATTTCGCCGAAAGCGCATCTCCGTCGCTTCCCGGGATCGCGATCGCGCTCATTTCTCTTGTAGTAATGCCGATTCTCGCTTACAAAAAGCACCAGCTCGGAATCAGAATGGGAATGAAGTCTCTCGAAGCCGACGCAAAGGAGACGCTTGTGTGCGCATTCCTGTCTTTCGCTCTGCTTCTCGGGCTGCTGATGAACTACCTGTTCGGCCTCTGGATAGCTGATCCGATCGTGGGATTAATCATTGTCGGGTTTCTGGGAAGGGAAGGGTACGAGCTCCTGTTCGAGGAGGATGAAGCCAAGGACAACCGCTGATTCAGCGCTTCATTATCAGGATTATCCTGACCGGGAAAGCATTCGATTCACCGCCTTCCGCCGGATTCTTCTCGCTGAAAGCGCCCAGTTTTTTTATACCCCGGATGAATCCGTCGCGGGCCGAAAATGGAATCTCGACCGTGTACGATGCGCTGCTCGTGCTTCGGGTCCTGCTTACGATCATGCCGTGGGCCTCTATCACCTGAGATGCGATCCTTTCGTCAACCACCCATTGCCTCCCGGCGCGTTCCTTGCGCATATCAGACACATCCGCGCCTGCGGCAGTTGCGCCCTGCGCATCGCTTTTTTTCATCGAGTCCGATTCAGGCCGTACGGCAGGGGCAGATTCGTCTTTCTGGAAAGCGAGCGAGTCCTTAGACATGGAAATCCAGAACACTTCGCGTTGCACGATTCCTCCCTTTATGGGGGCCGGCGCCGAAGAAACGGCATCTGCAGCGAGGTTTATTTCGGACGGTGCGGAATCATCGGAGGATTCTTTCTCCGCCGGCGCCAAAGATTCACGGTGTGTGATGACCGGGGATGACTTTGCGGCCCTGAGTTTTTTCTTTTGCGGTGTCGCCTGGGCCGCTCTTCGAGGAGCCTTTTGCCTGAAAGCTTTTTTCTCTTCCGGGGCAGGGGCCTGTACAAAGGTTTTATCTGACAGTTCAATACCGGACTCAGAAACGACATCAAGCGCCGGCGGCTCAAAAGGCCTCCAGAGGAAGAACACTATCATGGCAAGCGCCATCACCCCGGCGGCCTCCAGCGGCAGTTTCAGTTTTAATGGTAAAAACAGGGCTGAAAAGAATCTTTGCCATAATGGTTCAATCCCGATTTTTTCATGAAGCTTCCTGGTGAAATCATCAGGGGCGGGCATGGCCCTCATATCGGATGCTTCGCCGAGATACGCACGGTAAAAAGAAAGTTCACTGGTGCAGGAGGCGCATTCTTTTAGATGCTTCTCGACCTGGGCGGCCTTCGACGGGGCGAGGTCGCCTGATGCGTACTCGGGGATGATGTTCCGGACGGTTGGGCATTTCATGGGAACACGTCCTTCAATTCGTTTCTCAGAAACTTGCGCGCACGTGAAAGTGAAGACTTAACTGTTCCTTCCTTGATTCCAGTTATCTCTTCTATTTCTTCGTAAGTTTTCCCCTCGATATCCTTGAGCACTACCGCGATACGTTCTTTTTCGGGAAGAAGCGCGATCGCCTGTGTTATGCGTCGCTGTCGCTCGCTGCGTTCGAAAAGGCATGCCGGCTCGAAAGACAGGTCTCCCAATCCGGGATTCCCCGGAGCCGGCTCAGGATCAGCGCCGCTGTCGAGGTGCCTGTTCCTCGCTTTTCGGGACGCGATCCTGTTTTTGCACGTGTTCACCGCGATTCGATACAGCCATGTCGACAGCGAGGATTCCATCCTGAAAGAATCGATTCCGTTATACATCTTGACAAACGTCTCCTGTGCGCATTCATCCGCGTCGTCGTAATCCCCCAGAATCCTCAGGCACAGGCCGAAAACGCGATCACGATGCGCGCCGACAAGCCGGTCGAAAGCCCTGATATTCCCTTTACGGAAGGATTCTATCAGTTCGCGCTCATCCTCCCGGGTGTCTGGTTGATTCGGTCTATCGTTCATTGGACAGCCGTAACGGCAAATACGTTCTCGCTTTTCCGTATAAATCCATATAGAAAATTTGTCAAAGATTATTCATATGTTGTCATACTACTGGTGTTTTCCTGATGAATTTCATTGACTGTATCGGGAATTCCGGTATGCTTGGACATGGTGAACCGCCTATGGATGGATATGTTGATATAACCCGATATGTTCCCTGTGACGGGGACCGAATCCTGAAAAATCCGTATCTCGACCGTGTGCTGGAGATAGTCGATACGATAAAGCAATCAGGCGCTGAACCGGGACTCGAACTTTTAAAATACAGAAACGAACTGATATCTGAATACGCCTTTTCCATCCCGGTATATCCCGCGCTTAAAATTATCGCCGATTCTGCCCCGATCGTCGAGATCGGCGCCGGAAGCGGTTACTGGGCATGGTGTCTCACCCAGATGGGCGTCGTGGTACACGCAATCGATTCTCGGCCACCGGGAGAGAACGATCCATTGCTGTGGAACGAGAGTAATCGCTGGTTCGAGGATTCATGGGTCTCGATTATTGAGGGGGATGAACGAACGCTCGCCGGATACGGCTCCTGGACCCTGTTCATGGCATGGCCTGAAATCCATTCACCGATGGCCGCAATCGCGCTCCGTATATATAGAAATTCAGGCGGACACAGGCTCATTTACATAGGCGATCCCCGGTCATCAGGCGATGAAGACTTTCATATAGAGCTCTCGAATCTCAGGATAGAGATGGATTTCAAGATGCCGGGATGGCCCGGAATAGGGGACCGTATGAAGGTTTATACCTGGTAGATGATTATAATATTCAAAAATCATGAATTCGGAAGACGATTATGTCCGGATTTTGATAAAAATAAACTGATGTCAATAGTATTTATAAAAGCTTATTATTTTTTTGCCATTCGTGAACAAAAAAGAATCAATTGTTTATCGAGAGGAAGTTCTACTTACGTAACTATGCGGAAACGGAATTATGGGGTGAACGCAGGAACCTTGAATTCAGGGAGCATCATTTCATGATAATGGGACTATATGAATATATTATTTTTTTCAGCGGCGTATTGTATATTTTTATAGCATCCGTGCAGCTTTTTGAACGCAAGAAGATGACGGGACACTATATCGTTATTGGATTGCTTGTCACTGTAGGCATATGGCAGTTATATCACGGGTGCATGGCCATAGGCTTGCTGAATAAATATCCGCATCTCACACTCACCCATGTGCCGTTTCTTTACCTGACCGCCCCCCTGTTGTATTTTTTCTTCAAAATACTGGCCGGGGACAGCATAAGGTTAACTAAAAAATCCGTATTCCATATGCTTCCATTCATTCTTTTAACCGTCATTCTTCTTCCCTTCTATTTCCAAACAGCCGATGAAAAACTCGCGTTGATCAATAATCCATACGATAAATCATTAAAATATCCGTTCTATCCGTTCATTATATTAATATTCATCGTAACAATAAGCCTATATGCTTCAACTTTCATAATTCGAAGCTTTCCGCTTTTAATAAAAAAAGAACTGGCAATATGGAAAATGACAGTTGTCACGATCATCAATCTGGCCATTGATTATTTTCTTGTTTTTCTGTACCTGATAGGACTGATCATGGTCCAATTATTTAATTTTCCCGATGTATTTTATATTTCAATAATAAAGATCATATCTCTTTTCCTGGTGGCGCAAATATTCTTCGTGCTGGTGATTATGGCGAGATATCCGTTCTACTTCAAACAGATCAGCGATGAAGGCAGGCGGATACGGTATGCAACGTCCAGAATTGACCGGCTCAATGTTGATGATGTACTCGAAAAATTAAACAAGCTGATGGACGTTGATAAAATTTATTGCGACGAGGACATCAGTCTTAACGGATTGGCTCGAAAACTCGAGATTTCGCACTATCAGCTTTCTCAGATACTTAACGAGCGTCTCAGTAAAAATTTCAATACATATATCAATGAATTCAGAATACGGGAAGCGGAAAAAATGCTTATTGCAGATCCGCTGCGTTCTGTTACGAGTATCTCCTATGCCGTCGGATTCAACACGATTTCTTCATTTTACAATTCTTTTTCAAAAATGCACAACATGTCGCCGGTCGCTTTCAGAAAGAACATGAAATTCAATAATTAGTTCTATTGATTCATGCCCCTCCTTTTTCAAACGTTAATCATGATATTGGAATTCTAAAATCATGATTACAGTAGATTTGGATTCTCTGCAACAGTAATATAATTCAAAATCAGACCGTCCAGTTGGATTTTAATTCAGTCATATGGATCATGGATTAATTAATTCAAGTAGCATGACTGCTTGAGTGTATCCATGCGCTCATGTGAGGATTTTTTGTCTGAAAGGCTGAGCGGTAATGGCTTCATTTTTTCCATTTATAATGAGGGTGCGAGGAGTGTTATGAAAAGAAGAATTTCCATGATGATCATTTTGTTTCTGTGTAATGCTGCATTCCTTCTATTCCAGGGATGCTCTGGAACAACCGGAGATGGGGTTGATTTTTCAGACAATCCCAATAATCCAACCCTGACAGGTGTTTCAGTGACACCGGTATCGGCAGTACTGTCTTTCGATGAGACCGTACAGCTTTCTGCGACAGCACAGTGGAGCAACAGCACATCGACCGATGTCAGCGACGAGGTTGCATGGGATTCTTCAGATATAGACGTAGCAACAGTTGACACAGACGGTCTGGTAACCGCAAGCCCTGCGACCGAAGGATCTGTCACTATACAAGCTAAATATAAATCCTTCACCGGAACAGCGTCTATTGATGTTCTCGACCCTTCAAATGTTCTTGTAGATCTCGTTATTGAACCGGAAACAGGGACCATTGACGCTGACGATGAAATCCAATTCATCGCACGCGGGGATTTTGCAGACGGAAATAACGGCGTCGACATTACCGATCAGGTAACCTGGTATTCAAGCGCCCCGGCAGTGGCGACGATCAATGAAGACGGACTGGCTGACGGTGTTAACGACGGCAGTACGACAATCAGGGCATCGATGCAGGGGATAAACGCTGAAGCGACCCTTACCGTTGAAGACCCGATCAGATCTTTAGCCATATCGCCGGCAAGCGCGACGATTCAATTCGGCGGAACACAGCAATTCACTGCGACCGCCACCTATGCGAGCGGCGATACCGGTAACGCAACAGCGGTCGTCAACTGGTATAGTACCGATGAGGATCTTGTCGAAATTGATTCATCAGGCCTCGCTGAAGCAAATCCTTCAATCGAAGGGACATGCGATATATATGCGGATGTCGATATTGATGGAGCGACCATTACGAGCGACAATTCTCCTGAAGTCACGGTGGTTGAACCGAACGTTGAAAGCGTAGCGATCTCCTCCGAAGATGATGAAATAGATGCCGGTGATACGACCCAATTCACGGCAACGGTCTATTTCATCGGTGGCGGTAGTTCTGTAATGACAGGGGCAGTCGCATGGCACTCATCAAACACAGGAGTCGCGACGATTGACCCGAGCGGCCTTGCAACAGGGGTCAATAACGGAACGAGCAGTATTACGGCATCATATAACGGTGTAACCAGCAACGATATATCTCTATCGGTGGATGATCCGCTGGTCTCAATCGTTGTTGCGCCATCAACGATTAATCTCGATATATATTCAGGACCGACAACCGGGCAGTTCTCCGCACAGGGAACGTATGCCAGCGGCGATTCGGCGACGATCACTTCGTCGGTTGTATGGGATTCTTCGAACGATTCCATTGCAACAATCGACGGCAACGGGCTTGCGACCGCGGAGGATGAAGGCTCAGCGTACATAACCGCTGCACTTGACGGAGTGACGAGTAACGAAGCGTCGGTAATTGTCGGAGCGACAGAACAGCCCGAAAGCGTGACAATATCGCCTGCAAGCGCCACGATAGACGCAGACGGTTCGCGGCAATACAGCGCCACGGTCCATTTCAACGACGGCAGCGACATGGACATGACATCGTCGGTAACCTGGACATCATCTCAGCCGACCGTGGCGACCATAGACCCGGATGGACTCGCTGAAGGGGTAAATAACGGCTCGACAACGATTACGGCGACATACAGCGGGATAAACAGCAATTCGTCGAGTCTTACAGTAAACGATCCTTTGCGATCGATTGATATTTCGCCAGACAGCGCAACGATTAATGCGGATGAAACCCGGCAGTATGCGGCGCAGGGAGTGTATGCCAGCGGCGATACGGCTGATCTTACCGGATCCGTAACATGGAGCTCCTCGGCGGGAACCGTGGCGACGATAAACACGAGCGGACTGGCCGATGCTGTTAATGACGGAACAACGAACATTACGGCATCTTTCAGCGGGATAATAAGCGATACCGCCGCTCTTACGGTCAACGACCCCCTGAGAAGCATAGACATCAGCCCGAACTCGGCGACACTTGATTATGGAGAGACGCAGCAGTTTACCGCAAACGGAACCTATTCCAGCGGGGATATTGCCAACCTGACGTCATCGGTCGACTGGACATCGTCGAATACCGGTATTGCGACGATCATCGATGGAGCATCAGGCGGGCTCGCAACCGCATACTCTCTGGAAGGATCGACGAATATCAGCGCTTCGCTGAGCGGGATAAACAGCGATACAGCGGTGCTCACCGTTGATCACGAAGCGGCGGAACCGGAGTCGGTTGCAATAACTCCGACTAACACATCAATAGCTGCCGATGAAACACAGCAGTATACGGCGCTTGTCACTTATGACGATTCGAGCACTGCAGACATGACGGATTCAGTAGAATGGCATTCGTCGAATACCAGTGCTGCGACAATCAATACAAGCGGGCTTGCAGATGGCGGCGGGGCCGGCTCAACGACCATTACCGCAACATTCGCAGGCCTGACCAGCAATTCGGCATCGCTCACGGTGACGAATCCGCTCAGGAGCATCGATATTTCCCCGAATTCGGCGACAATAGACGCGGACGGGACTCAGCAGTACAGCGCGACAGGAACTTACGCGGATGCGTCGACTGCGACGATCACGACGACGGTCGACTGGTCATCGTCGAACACCGGCGTCGCCACGATCAGCGACGGCGCATCAGGCGGACTCGCCGACGGAGTCAACAACGGCACTACGACGATCACTGCAAGCCTCAGCGGAGTAACAAGCGATTCATCGACTCTCACGGTCAATGACCCCCTGAGAAGCATCGCGGTAACCCCGACCACGGGAAGCATCGATCTGAGCGTTACCCCGAAAACGCTTCAGTTTACGGCGACCGGAACATATGCAAGCAGCGATACGGCGAACCTGACATCAAATGTTGACTGGTCATCATCGAATACAGGGGTTGCGACGATCACCGATGGTGCGTCAGGCGGTCTTGCGACTGGCGTGAACGACGTGAGCGGAGGTACGACCAATATCACCGCAGCTTACAGCGGGATTTCGAGCAACACCGCGGTGCTTACGGTCATAGACCCGCCGGTTTCACTCGATATTTCCCCGAATTCAGCGACCAAGGTGCTCGGAACGACCCAGCAGTATGCTGCAGTCGTCAGTTATGCAAGCGGGGATACGGCTACCGTGACAACCGCGGCAGACTGGTCATCGTCGAACACCACTGTTGCAACGATCACCGATGGTTCTTCGGGCGGTCTCGCATCGTGTTCAGCAATAGGAACGTCGAATATTACTGCTAACTATAGCAGCCTGACGAGCGACACTTCATTGCTAACAGTCACGAACGATCCGGTTTCGCTTGCCATCACCCCGACAAGCCCGTCCGCGATAAACGGCGGCGCCACTCTTCAGTTTACGGCGACTGTAACGTATCAAAACGGCAGCACCGGGAACGTGACCACGACATCGACATGGACTTCTTCCAATACGTCTGCGGCCACGATCGGAGCGAATACCGGCCTAGCAACCGGTGTATCGGGAAGCGGAGGCACGACGAACATAAGGGCATCGTACAGCGGTCTGAACAGCAACTCGGTATCGCTCACGGTGAACCCGGCTCCGCCGCTTATCACTTCCATCAGGCTGTACCGCGGCAACAGCACGTCGAACACCCAGATGGAACTGTGGACCGCATGGAGAAAGGACAGCGGAACGTATTCGACGACGTTCAATGCGTCAGATACCAGCCAGTACACCTACCTGGCCTGCAACACTCAGTTGACCGTGGTGATAGCGGCGAACAACGGTCCGACGTCCTATAACATCAACGGCACGACGTACACGAACGCCACCAACACGCTCACGTTCACGCCCAAGCAGGACAATGCGCTGACGATCTATGCATCGAATGCCGGCGGCAACTCGGTCACATATACCATCACGGTCAAGTTCATGACCGAGGAGGAATGGTATTACGGACTCTACGCGAGGGTGATGACGATGTCAAAGACCTACAAGTGGTTCGCCATTGTGCCTTCGGGAGAGAGAACTACCGGACTGGATATAGACATCGACAGCAATACGAACTCTTCAGCTAATATGCGTTGGTATATCGCGCTGTGGGGAACGATCAATTGCAACAACACGCTCGCGGATGACGCAGTAACATGGCTGAATGCCAACTGGGGTACCAGCGATACTGCCAGCCAGTATTGTGGAACCGCGACAGGAGCCTGGAACTGGATGAACTTGAACGACGGCGACGATAACGCATACAACGACGGCAACACCACGTATTCAGGCACCCAGAACGATCAGTCTTGGTCGGCAGACTGGCATACGCCGGGCAATGAAGGCGGTATGAGTGTTGGCGGCGATGCCAATGGAAGGATCACCGATGTTTTAGCAAAAGACGGAACACAGAGAGGGATCTATAACTGCTACAACGCCGAAGGAGTTCTCATGGGTATGATCTACATTCACTATGTCGTCGACAACGGCGATATAAAGGTTGATACCGAATCATATGTTGTGAACAGGTTCTGGCCCAATGACGCGACGAACAGACAGAACGTTAAGCACACGTATAGCGCATACAGCGAATATTCGTGGTGATCGATTCAGGCAGTATTGTCTTCCGGGGATTTGAACAAACCATCTCCCCGGAAGACGAAATAAAACGATGAAATTGAAATTTTCATATCAGAGGATATATCATGAAAAAAATTTTCTATGTTTTTCCGATAATCATTCTTTTTCTTACAGGCGGGCGTTCTTATGCTTCACGGCTTCACCAGGAAGACGGCATATACAACAACCACAGCGCAGAATATGTGCGTACCTTGAACCGCAACGCTTCCACCGATGGAGACGCCGCGTTTTATAATCCTGCGGGGATTGTCTTTACAGAAAGGACCGGGCTTTATGTGATGTTCAGCAGTCAGACCTACTACAAGAAGAGACTTCATTCAATGGATTACACTGGATTGAATGTAGAAGGTTACACAACTGGATTTCAGCATACGCTCAGCAGTCAGGGCGGATTTTTGACTAACAGAGCTACCGGCGGTATAGATGGCAGCAACAGCTACTATGCCGAGGTGACGGCGCCAATACTGCCGGACCTTTGCGTTGCATATCACGGAAACACGAAGGGCCATGAATGGGCGACCTACCTGCATGTGGGTGTAATGCAGGCCGCTCCTGATTTCACATATCCCAAAGGCCTCGCGATCGTTGACTGGGGTAACTTGGCCGTGGCCGAGACACTTTACTATCTCAGCGGTGCGACCGATCCTATTGCGAGCTATATGTATGAGGTCAATACCGCGGTGAGAACCGAGTACTTCGTCGGTGCGACAATCGGCGCAGCATATAAGATTGTTGAATGGCTTTCGGCAGGCCTGGGACTCAGATACATCTATGCAACCGGGGCCCAGTCCATAACGGTCAAAAATCCGTACTTTACCACGGCAAACCACACCCCATTTGAAACGAATTTGAATAATGATACTTCTGTTGGAATGAGTGATTGGAAGATCAATACCGAGTATAGCGGGCATGGATTCGGTATTATCACAAGCATAGATTTCAGGCCAGTCGACAAGCTGTTTATTGCTTTCCGGCATGAATACTATGCGCCCATGAACGCTACAAAGAAAACGAACAAGTTTATGGCCCCGACGAATATCGAGGGCAGCGGGCAGCTCGATATTTTCAAAGACGGTTCCGGAAACACCATGGAGGACGGCAGGGTATACTATGGCGCCAGGGGAAGCAAAAAATTGATACTCACCTATCCCCAGTCGCTTTCATTCGGTCTTTCATACAATATCATCAAACAGCTCAGGTTCGAGGTGTCGGGCGATATGTATTTCAGGCCCTATGTAAAGATGAATAAAAATTACAAGGTCGTCGATTATATTCTCGGTGGACCGGTAGCAGTTCCAGTATATGAATCCTCGAACAGGGAAGACGATTTCAATATCGGATACAGGGTGGGCGGGTGCCTCGAATACGCGCCAATCGAGTGCTGGAAAATCAGCGTCGGCTACGCGTACAACGACCCTGGCATCAAGAAATCAGCCCGATCTGAGGTCGATCCTTTGCTGACAAGCCACACGATAGGACTGGGATTCGGATTTGTCGCCAACGACAGGCTTGCGATAAGCGTCGGCGGATACTATTGCATATTCAACCCGGAAACGATAAAATCGGTCGTTAAAACGGTTTCTCCATCTGACACCGTCGTTTACCATGCGATAGAGAAAGAGCTCGGTGAAAAGATATTCTCGATCGGGATCGGGATCACCTATCGATTTTTAGGCTCCGATACGGCTTCAACGAAAGTGAAAAAGGACGAGAAAACAGATTTATAGATAGAATCCAGTATAAAACTGCAAGAACTCCTCAAGGTTTTTTTCCGGGCAAAAGGTGCCGCGATTGATTATTAAAATAAAACGCGGGCCTATTGCCCGGAAAATATTATTTTCTTGACCTTCTGGCACCATTCATTAGAAAGTCATTATTCAAAAAATGCCGGGACCAGATATTCCGGCATGCTGCGACCAGAAAGGAGACATCAATGGCCTCGAAAATAAAACTCGGCATACCAAAGGGGAGCCTCGAAGAATCCACAATAGACCTTTTCGCCAGGGCGGGATGGAAGATAAGCGTATCGTCAAGAAACTATTTCCCTGCCATCGACGACGACGAAATCGAGTGCTCCCTGGTCAGGGCGCAGGAAATGGCCCGTTATGTAGACACCGGCGTGCTCGATCTGGGGCTCACCGGTCTCGACTGGATTCTCGAGAACGAGGCGGATGTCGAGATCATATCGGACCTGATCTATTCCAAGGTCAGCACCCGGAAAGCGAAGTGGGTGCTCGCAGTAATGGACGATTCGCCTATAAAAAAGATCGAAGACTGCGCGGGCAAAACGATATCTTCCGAACTCGTCAACTATACGAAAAGGTATTTCGCAGAGCGCAATATACCGGTGAACGTGGAATTTTCATGGGGCGCGACTGAAGGCAAAGTCGTAGAGGGCCTCGTGGACGCCATCGTCGAAGTGACCGAAACCGGTTCGACGATCAGGGCGCATGGCCTGAAAATAATCCACACCCTGCTCGAGACCAACACAAAGCTGATCGCGAATAAAAAAAGCATGAACGATCCATGCAAGAAGGCGAAGATACAGGAGATCGCGCTCTTGCTGCGCGGTGCGCTGAGCGCAAACAGCCTTGTCGGGATAAAGCTCAATGTTCCCGAAAACAGGCTGGACAGCGTGGTCAAGCTGCTGCCAAGCCTCAATGCGCCGACAGTGTCGAAGCTCTACAATCCCGGCTGGTTTTCCGTCGAATCGATCATAGCCGAAAGAACCGTCAGGGAGCTGATCCCGAAACTAATCGAGGCCGGCGCTGACGGAATAATCGAGTATCCGTTAAACAAGGTCGTGAACAGGGAAGATTTATAGCAGCAATCTTCAGAATGTCGCTTTACCCGAAATGTAGACCAGGTCTTTATCCCGGAACTGGCCGTAGGCGCCGTGTCTGGCGCCTTCTATGACCCATACTCCGGCTGCAATCTCGTAATTCGATCCGATATTGTATTTAAACTCGGGATTCAGCGCCACGTCGCCATCGTTGATGTAGTAGAATCCGCGCAGTTTGACCCTGGCCTTTTCCCTCAAGAAGGAATATTCGAGCGTCCAGATAATCAGATGGCAGAATTCGTCCTTCGCGATTTTTTCGCTGTAATCGACGATGATTTCCTGGTTGAACTGCAGGTTGAAATAAAGGCCGTCGGTGAACATGTCGGTCACGTCGAATCCCGCAGTGTATTGTATCTGGTCCTTTTCGACAAGGCCGTTTCCGCCTGACAGAAGGTCGCGGCCGAACGGGCTTGACAGCATGGACGCAACGCTCGATCCTGCGCCGCGATCCAGTTGAAAATGCTTTCCGCGCTCGAAGTAGGCGAACTCTCCCCTGACCGCGATGCCCCATTTCACCGCGCGCTGGAAATCCAGCCCGAACATCTGTATTTTTGCGTAACGAGCGCGAGTATAGTAATCAAGGCCATCGAGCTCGGAACTGTAGTTCGGCATGTGTTCGTATCCCCAGAAATAGTTAACATGCGTGTCGATCTCGTAAACTGAAAATCCGAATCGCGCGCCGTAATTCATCTCGGACAGGTTTTTTTTCGGGTAGTTCGTGTTGACCAGATGCGCCGTGCCGGAAGGAAGATCTTCCAGATCGCGGATATCTTCCGGCACAAAAACACGAGAGCTGAGTTCGTTCTCCTGGAACTGAGGCATGAAAACCCCTTCGAGAAATATCGAATCGGTGATCGAGATCGTCACCATGCCGCTGTAAAGACCGTATTTACGCTCCTGGAGCGGCTTCATGAACAGGTAGGATAAATCCTGGGGATTCAGGATGTCCACCGGTTTGACCTCGTCGCAGCTACCCCATGTGTAAATCAGTTTCCCGAGCTTGAAATTGATGCCGGAGATACCCTTGTCGAAGAAGAAATCCTGGCTGATGTACGCTTCGCGCAGGTAAAACCGTGCGCTGCTGAAAAAATCATCACCGTCCTTTGATTTATAGGGATTGTTTTTTTCGGGATTGTTGATGCGGATGCTGTCTTCCTCCCCTCGGATTTTCGCGTAAATTTCGGTCTCCTCGATCGCAGTCCTGAATTCGAAATCCCCCCTGACAAATCCGCGGTAAAAATCGCCGTCATTCACCCCGGCCGCCCCGATTACTTCAATAGAACCCCCGATCTCGGGAGCTGCGATAAGGCCCTGTGCTGGAAGCAGTGCAAGAGCGCATATAATAATCGTTTTGATATTCATGACGGCTCTCCGGAACGCTATTCGGACCAGGACTTGTCCATTCGGCCCTTGTTGAAATAACCGGCGCTCAGCTGTTTTTCCACCGCGCTTTTCAGGGTCACGGTCGTCCTGTGCTGATCGGCAAGATCGGTGACCGTGATGGAGTAGGGGACATTGATGCCTGAACCGACCGTCCGAATATCCTCTGCGGAGAGCGTTTTCACAACTCGTCCATCGACGCTGAAATACTTTGCGGCAACGGGGACCCAGGTCGACTTATCTATGAGGATCAGATGTTTCTGGAATTTTGAAGTCTTGCGCTTCGGATACTTTTCAATCACATAGCAATCGCGTCCGTTGACCTGCCTGTCGTCGAGCCTTTTATAATCATAATCGGCTGTCTTCGATCCTCCCAGGTCCTCATACGACATGTCGGTGTCGACAAAATTCTTTTCCTTGTCCGAGCTTTCGACCTGCCGGGGAGATCCGACCGATTTAAGAAAGATATACTGCAACTTGTCGCCGCCGCCTGTCTCGATGGTCAGGAAAGTCGTGTCCTTGTACCGGGAATCGGTGAAACGAAATACTGAATTTCTCAGTCCATTCTGCGATATGCCTAAAAGCGCAAAAGATCTAGTTTCAGACTTGTTAGATTTAATATCCTCCAGTAAGATAGTTCCTTTGGATACTAAGCCGATTGAAGAATGATTCTTCTTTTCTGCGGTTTCGGCGATTTGTCGCCCGTCGAGATCCTGTCCGTATGAAGGGATCAGAGCCAGAGCCGCCAAGCATAGTGAAATAATGAACTTTTTCATGGTGTCCTCCATATATTATGAATTATGCCGCTTTGTGCATGTCCTTTCTGTGGATCAGCATGAGAAGCGACGGTATGATGATCACGGCGCCAAGGCCGGTGATAAGCATTGCAAGAGAGATGAGACAACCGAATTGGACGAGCGGTACGAACCTGGAAAAAGCGAGCACCAGAAATCCGGCTGCAACAGAGAATACATTGAAAAATATGCCGCGGCCCTTGTCGAGTATTGAGTTCGTTATTGCGGCAGAAAAAGAATTGTTTTCGCGAAGGGTGTTGCGATACCAGGTAATGAAGTGTATGGCGTAATCGATTCCGGTGCCGACCGCGACTGATGAAACCATTGCAGTGCCGCCGTTAAGAGTTATGCCGGTGAACCCCATGAACCCGAAATTAACCATTATCGAGAGAATGATCGGTATCATCGCGATGCAACTCAGCAGGAAATTCCTGAAAGTTAAAAATATCAAGCAGAAAACTATCAGAAGAGAAGATGCTATACTCCATAGCTGACCGTCGACGATCAAAGTGTTGGCGACGAGCATGAGGTTCGCAATCCCGGTCATCACCAGGGCCAGATTGTTCCTCTTCAGATATTCTTCAGAAAAGAATTGTTCAGTGAAATCCTCGATCTCCCTTATTTTTTGCGAGGAGGTTCGTTTCATGCTATCTGTGCGCGCAATTGAAAGTTGAAAAACCCACAATAATGCAATTAAACAGCCTCATCGAGCACACGTAAATAACAATTTGTCGCTTTTCAATCAAAGTTACGTATTATTAGTTCGTGTGCCTCAAGATTGTTGTTTTTCCCGGTAGTATATCTCAATTTTACTGGCATTATTTGAAATCCTTTAAAAACCCTTCTGATCTCAGAATCATCATTGATAGTAAGAAGGAACTTTGTCTTAACTTGGTCAAGGACTGATTTCATATATTGAAAATCATCAAGTCCTTTGAAATTATGTTTATAAACCGGCTTTTTATAATAAGGTGGGTCGAGAAATAATAATGTGTCCGGACGGTCATATCGTTGTACAAACTCATCCCAGGGAAGGTTTTCTATAGTAACCCTGGCAAGTCTCAAATGAACCTCAGATAATTCTTCTTCGAGACGTAAAAGATTGATTCTGGGTGGGCGATCTGGTGCGACACCAAAGGTCCTCCCGAAGACTTTCCCGCCAAAGCACAATCTCTGTAAATAATAATATCGGGCAGCTTTCTGGATGTCAGTCAATCCCCTACCATCGAGTTGATCTTTCCAATCTTCAAACCATTCTCTTGAGGATAATAGCCATTTAAACTGTTTAAGGAATTCCTCAAGGTGGTTTTGCAATACCCTGTAAAAAGCGACAAGGTCGCTGTCGAGATCATTGACTATTTCATATGCTGATGGCTCCTTACGAAAAAAAACCCAGAGCCCCCCAGCAAATACTTCACAATAAGACCGATGTGAGGGAATAAGTGAAATAATTTTTTTAGAAAGCTGAGATTTCCCACCAATATAAGCGAGCGGACTATTCATTTTAATGCCTCCGGTATTTTATTCCGATTATTATATAGAGTAGCAGTTAATCTGTGATCCACGCGCTCGCTGTTTCGTGGATCGTCAGGGGTGCGGGAACACCCCTGACTGCTCGCATCTCGATAACTATGTCAATAGAGCTGGTTTTGGAAAGCGCTCTTTAATCTCAGCAACTTTCGCGAGCCACTCTTCTTTTGTGGCTTCATCTCGTTGCCAGTCAAAAAAGAGACCGTCGCTCTCATTGATGTAGGCTGTTTTCCTGTTCTGATGGCAGTCATTCAATTTTATATTATACGCCTGCTCGGCGGATATTTCACCGTCTTGAACCTGTTCATCGAGAGTTTTAAGGCGAAGCATAAGCCCATCGGGATATTGGTCGCTGACATCGACAGTCTCGATCTTCATGCCTGCGGGACATTTTTCAATACCGTCACGAATAAGCTCGAAAATTGATTTTTTGACAATCGTACCATCAACGATTTTTTCATCATTCCCGACAACAATGATCTCGTCGTCTATGCGATCCTGTAAAGGACGGAGTTGATGGTTTTCGTCATAAGACCGAATATCCTCACCTTGTTGTATGGCTGTATCAGACGGTATTTCTGTAATAGAATCGAAATCATCAATTGATTCTGCTTTTAGGCTTGCTTTTATGCCATCAACACCTTGAGTTGTTTCATAAACTCTTATAATTTTATTATTCTTGATTACACAGTAACTTTGAAGTTTCATGATGCCTCCTTATGCAGTCCTTTTCCAAACTTTAATTAGTCTGTTTCTTGGTTCAGTTATTGAGCCAATCCGCGGTGTACCATTTGATCCATCAGAAAGCGGATTTCCAGTATATCCTGCATACAGGCCAACCGAACCAGCACCGACAGAACAATAGGCTTCATTTCCAGTAATTCCTACAGCGCCCCCTCCCTCTGAATAACTATATACATTTTGTGTTCCTGAATTGTATGGAACCTGTGGGCCAGCGATATGTCTATGCCCCTGTACTTGATCTGCACTTAATCCATTTGATCGAGACTGTCCATCAGTACCTCTTGTTTTGAAGAAAATGTTTTCCGTCGACCACTGTTCAGCCCAGGTGCCGCCAAACAGGGTTGCGGGTCTCTTGCTGGTCGGGAATGCCGTCGCGTCATCATTACTGTTGGCATCCGGAAATTGAATATAGAACGAACCGACCGGGTAGGCAATTGCTTTAATTTCATCGTCGTGCTGTGAATCATGATTTGCGATTTGGTTATCGACATACGCCTTCCTGACCGCTTCATTGTCTGCTGTCGGACCGCTTGCTGGAAGTACCGGAATGCTGCTGAACGTCTTAACGCCTGCAATCGTCTGTGCCGTGGTCAGGCGAACGAATCGATCATCATGATGGGAGTCATGATCAGGAAGGTTCAATTCAGACATCTTGGATATATTTCTCAAATCAGTTGAAACGGTAACAGTCGAACCGGACCGTGAGACCAGATAAAGCGCAACCTCTCGGTCTGTGACTGACTGGGATTCCGGAATATATGCGATCTCGGCTGAATGACTGCGACGTATTTTTTGCTCTCCGGCTCCATCCGGTAAATAATTAGTATAAACCCAGAGATGCCGAACGACCAGCTTGACGGTTTGACCGTCTGGAATTAAAAAAGCAGATGTCGCGTTTTTCTGAATTCGCCGCCCGTCACCGTCTCGTGCAATACCGGCGGATACATCGACACATCCCGCTGTTGCTGAAGCTGTGACGACAAACCCGGAAATCACCCCGCGTGAAAAAAAATCCGTCTCCCGGTCAATTATCTCTGCGCCGACATCTTCTTCTGCGTTCGAAAAATCTTCCTGGTAAAACGGGATGCCATTCTCGGGATAATTGACTCCGGCTATTCCTTTATAATCCTGATCGTAGTTTTGCACGTTTTACCTCCTACCATTGCCACAGCCCCAAGGGCCGATTCTCATAGATGAATGCTTCGTTGTTAGGGTTGAACTCATCAATGACCTTTTTGATATAATCACGATCAATCTCCTGGCCTGTTAAATCAGGTAATAAAACACTATACGAAAAGCGTAAATAATTACTGCTGACAATTTTCCCGACACCGATCGGCGTGACTCCGATGGTGAATACATTAGTCATCAGTTTCGTTTTTGTAATTACTGCATCACAATCACAGTATATAGAAAAGATGCTTTTAATGAGGGCGGTCGAAGGCGGCAGGCTCAATAACCTTCTTTTCAGTTGAATCCTTTTTCTGAAAGTCTCTACCGTTTCCCCCGGCTTGGGGTATAGCCTGTATCCACGGCCCGCTTTTTTAAGCGATGCATAATTGCAGTGCTCAAGGAATATCTGGCTGTAGACATAGTTCGATATATCAATGAGTGTCCCGGAAAAATAGGTAACCAGCGATTTGATAAAGCGATACCAGATCGACGTTGACCCGGTTTTCCTGAAAGTAATCCGGATATTCCTCCACACCTGATCATCGAAATTAAGAGAGTATCTATTCAGCATAAGCAACCTTGGTCCATGTTATCGTGCCCTTAACCGGATATTCATACTCACCGACCGCAAATCCCGAATGAGAAGTAATATCAACGGATTTTATCCCGCCGACATTTTCAATGATTGTAGTGTCGATCTGGTCTGAAATAATGTCCTCCCCTCGTTCGAGTTGTTCGAAATAAAGGGCGATGGCATCATTCAGGTCCTCATCAGTCGGTTCGTCCCCTGAATAGTATACAGTAATCGACGCGTCCCAAATCTTTGTCGACATTGTGAAAACGATAACCGTATATGCGCCTGCCGGGTCCATGTCGTCGTCGTTGAAATGCGCCTGAACTTCCGAGATCTGCTCTGAAGTCGGGATTCCCGAAGGTGTTAGAAACGCGATCCCGATTGTGCCTCGTCCATCATAACGCGGCACGGCGATCGCTTCGGTCACAAATGAAAAGTTTTGCGTTTCAGAAACGAACCATGACAGCATCCCCCGATAAATCGCATTATCACGAGTGACGCATCGTTCGCGGACTTCGCTGATGGTCTCCTCATCGCGCCCGTATGCCGTCTGTGCCGGATTGTACACAACGTCAATACCGGGGATATCCGTGATGAATTTGGTTATTGAATCAGCCGGGACATTGCAGTCTGCTCCTTCAGCGATCGATTCAATAGATATTTCAACAGTATAAAAACCTTTCGAATCGGCAGGGGTTGCGGCATTGATTGATCCGGCGTTTAACAGAATGAATTGCTTGATGTCATCCGAGTTATCGCCTTCAGTTGAAACAATCGCGAGGGCCGGAATCGGGATGGCTGCCGTTGGTTGCGACTGTGAGCCGATACGGACCGTACCCGAAGACTTGTGCGCCTGTTTCCATGATTCAAGACCGCGATCAGCCAGGTGGGAGATCAAAGCTTCCCGGTCAGCTGAATAGATAAAAATGTTATTGTAAATAGACAGCATCAGGGTGAAAATAAAATCAACGATCACCCTTGCAAGCGAGCCCATGATCGCCCGTATTTTCCCGACGACATTGAGATTCACTTTCATGACTTTTTTCAGCACATCGTCATCATTGATGTTTTGAAGCAGGGATTCTTGAACCTCGTCCTGTGTATAGGTAATTTTCATAACCGTACCTCGCTGGATATCGGGACGACCAAGTTTTCTTTAACCTGGCCTGAAATTGTCGTGAACGATATTACGACCGATCCTTCCGCTCCCGGTGTTGCCGTGACTTGTACCGACCCGGCTTTTACCCGCGGGTCACGATACAAAACTGCCTTGACCTCCTGCGCCATTTCTATGGCCGCAAGCTGATCGTCGGCATCACAGTTGGTGAACTGCATGAGACGATTGCCCCGGCCCGGATTCGATGGATCGTCCCCATAGGGGAAAGATAATTCCTCGATAATGTCCTGCACCACGCAGTCGACGCCGCTGACGGTGCTGAAATCGCCGCTGCCCACGGCGATCACCGCGTCGAGATCGTCATTGATCAGAATATCGTCTCCCAGAAAATCAGCCATCATGACACCTTGTTCGTTTCTGATAATGTCGCGTCATCGAACGAAGGGAGCTCCACCCCGCCAAGAGGGGATATGCCTCCGCTATCGGATGTGCCGCCTGTTCCCGCTACGCCGGTTGCCCCCCACTGGACGATCGCATTCAACGCCTGGTCGACTTTTTTTGCCCAGGTTTTCATCTTATCGCCAAGAAGGGCCGGTTCCGCACTGTCGCTTTTTCCCTGTACAATCCCGTTTGAATCGATCGTCAGAACTGAAGCATCCGCTCCGTCGATCTTGAATTCGATTGATGTTTTCACGTTAAAAATTATCTTTTCAATTTTTGAATACTGGATCACCACAGCCTGCTCGTTTTTATTTCCAGGAAACGCGATCACCACGATCGAGTCTTTTTCCGGGACCAGAATTACCCCCAGGCCGCCGACGGTGGATGCGCGAAGATATGCGTCGTAAACCGGCGCAGCTGATTCGCTTTCGTCCTCGACCTTGATTGCGGTGATCATATAATTCGTTTCATCAACCGACTGGACCTTGCAGCGTACCGGAAAATAGTAATTTTGACCGGCGGCCGCGGCCCGTTGGATTTCTTTTATCAAATTTTCCGATCCTGGAATCATGCGACCTTCTTCCCGAGAGTTATCTCCTGGCGATACCCCCCGCCGCCGTATTTCTTGGTCAGTTTATCAACCTGGTAATTACCGTTTTTCTGCGGGAACCGCTCATCCTCGACTTTTATCACTGATGAATGATGCACCGAAGGGTATCCGAATGTAGTAAAATCTCCGGTAAAACCCATGTATGATATTTCATCATAGATTTCCTTCGCACGCTCGATCGCAGTGTCTTTCCCGAGATTGTCCAGGTATACGGTCAGGGTCTTCTTCCCTGATCCGGCGACACCCTTGAATATTTTTCCTGAACCATCAGTCTGTTCGGAAATCACCACGACCCGGTCATAATCGCAGTCGGTCCTGAACGTCAGTCTCTCGTCTATGATATTCAGCCCATATTTGAATACCGGGATTTTTGAACCCATGTCGGCGAAAGGTTTATTGAAAATCAAATATTTCCCCAGCATGTGAGCATCGAATCCGCATCTCTTCGCCAGGTCCTGGACGATGAAACGCTTTGAAACGTTCTGATATGGCTTGTAGGTGATGAAAATTCCCTGCTGGACTCTGGATGTGTCTATTGAAGTTCCCTGGCAGAGCTGTTTCACAATGTCCCCTGCGTACATTTTTTTGTATGTTGTTGAAACAATATCGCGGAGATAATAGAAATAGTCCTCAGCCTTGACGGTCAGCGGCTGGGTGGGGGTCACTTCGCTGACAACGCCATGGAACTCGTCTTGCAAACCGTATTGTCGGTACCCGGCGCGGAAAATCACCACGTCGCCCTGTTTGACATCCGAAGGTTGCAGCTTTCGGTATTTCGGCAGGTCGATGGTGCAAATATCGGAAATCGATTCACGGGTCGATTCGATGACCACATCGTTTACGCCGGGAAAAATTTTATTCCCGATCTTAAGATAATGCTCAAGCACCAACACGGCGTCGTAGCTCCTCTGCCTGCTTCAGGTCTTTTTTTGTTACCAGCGCGGGGATCACGCAGGTCTCACCCTCGACCAGGTGTTTCCAGTCGTTTTCGATCGCGATGTTGATCCAGTGACTTTCGGTGCCCCAGTAATATTTTGAAAGGGACTGCCATGTATCTCCCGATACGATCGTATGAGATATCGGTTCGGTGTTCAGATCGAGAATCCTGATCGTGACCCCGGCCGGAACCAGCGGTATGACATTTTGATAGTCCGCTCCCAGTGCCTCGCGGTTGTAGTCGTAGATGATTTTCCACAGCCACCAGTGCCAGTAGAATTTACAGGTGATTTTATAAAGGGTGTCCTGCGCGGTGGTGGTGTAGGTGTGGATAACCGAACAGTACATTATATAACCTCGAAATCATATTCTTTGTCGGACACGAACCGCAGGGTCAATCTTTCGGTGCTGGGCATCCCTTCGGTCTCGGGATGATCGAACGATTCAAACACGACTCGGTCGATTCCGTATTCGGCGGTCTTCGGACACAGGATCACGAGTGATTCTTCGATCTTCCAGATTTTAATGACAGCCTCGAGCTGCGCGAGGACGTCGCTACGTGTCGCTCCCTCGATGATGACGTTGACCATGATGACGTAATCATCAAATCCCAGGAATTCTTTCACGGTCCCGTCGAGTCCGGGGACCGTGGTCTTGACGATGTTCTTCCCGCCGCGAACGTCGACCAGCGGCTCGATAGGGAATACAAAACCGTTGATAGCGAGCGGGGAAACCGCTGGCTGGGGGATGATGCCGCCGCTAACCATTGCCATACCTCAAAAGTTCGTTATGTATCGCCCGCGCCATGACCCTGGCGAGATCATCGATCGTCCCTGTTTTTGTCTGGCCTCCCATGGTAAGTGTCCCGATAAGGTTTGCGACGCTGATGGTGAGCCCTCCGCGCTGGGGTCCTCCGGCTACGGGACCATTCCCCTGGCCAGAAAGAGTGTTCATGGTGTTTTTCATATATGGAGTGACCGCCGGTGTTCGGCGCGCCTCCTGTTCGATGCCGGTATTGAATGTCGTTATAAGCGCACGACCTGAATATGACAGCTTGCTGAATGGGCCTTCCTGGGCATCTGAATGCGGGAGTTTTTTCCCGATCCCATCGCCCATGAGTTTATCGAATGCCGAGGCCAGCCAGGGGGCCTTTTCTTTTATCCCCTCAAAAAAGGTCGAGATCAGTTTCGCGCCGAAGTTTTTAAATTTCGACCAGGCATTTCCGAATATATTGCTTATCCAGTTCCAGAACCCGGTAAAAAATGTTTTTACCGCAGTCCAATGTTTTATCAACATATATGCGCCAGCACCGAGAGCTGCAACACCAACAACAATCCACCCGATTGGACTGGCAATAAATGCGGCATTCCAAAGCCATTGAGCAGCTGCTGCGATTTTTGAGGCACCCGCTGATGCAAGCACTGCAACTTGATGTGCCCCCAATGCGATGGTGTATTTAGCAACACCCGCAGCAAGAGACCCCCAGGCCGTTGTCGAGAGTGCTGCGTTATGAACCCAGTGCGCTGCTGCTGAAAGTTTTGTAGCCGTTGCTGAAGCTATCAATGCAATGCGTTGTCTTATAAGTGAGAGGGCGCTTACATTTGTTGCATTGCCAGCGGCAACCTGAGAAAGAGTATACAATCCATTGATTGCTTTAAGTGTCATCAAACCACCACCTACAAAAACGACTGCTGAACCAACTGCAAACAACACTCCAACCCATTTAGTAAGTTTTGGGTGGGACATGGCAAATTCATTGATGAGACTGATCCCTGATTTTAAAATATCAAAAAAAGGCATAAGTCCTTCACCCATTCCGCCGCCGAAAGTCGATTTTAAATTGTCCCATGAATTTCCCAGGTTAACCAGTTGTGTATCAAGGTTCGCGAGGTTGGCGGCTGCCATCTTTTCCAGGAATTCAGACCCCTTGGCGTTTCTGAGCGCATCGATGTTCGTTCGCAGTTTCCCCGATTTGTCCCAGAGGTTGTCGATGAGCTTCATGGCCTCTTCGCTGCCGAAAGCTTTCACCAGATCGAGTTTTTCAGAAGCGGTCAGAACGTCTCCGAATTTTCCTCGAAGGCGATCAAGAATATCAGCGACAGGTAAAAGCTGGCCCTGCTGGTTGTGAAAGGAAAGCCTGAGCTTCTGAGAGGCTTCTGTCGCTTTACCGATAAACGCCCTGAAACCGGTCCCGGCTTCTCCGGCCTGCATGACGTTCTGCAGTGATCCGAGAACATTGAACTGCTCCGCCATGTCGTATCCGGCAGCGGCAGCAGCGCCTGAAATGCTTTCGATCGCCTGCTGCATTTTCGATCCTTCAGTCTTGTACATCTTCACCGCGAAGGACAATGAATTCCCGATAAGGACTCCGAAGTTACTGTCGCTCATTCCCTCATAAAATTTTTTATTCTGGTTGTAAATCGTTCCGAAAAGAGATGCAAACTGTTTGGTCGATCCTTTTGTCGCGACCGCCGTTTGCGCCACGGTCTCGGTGAACTTCCCGATTTCGGCGTCATTGATCGTCTCGATTCCCGATTTAATGTCATAAGCCGCATCGAGAAACTCGTTACGGGCCACGCCGAAGGTTTCGCTCGACTTGACCGCCGATTTTGTGATAGACGCGATAGCCGAATCGCCAAGGTCAAGCGACCGAAGATTGGCCTGCATTTTCGACGTTTCCCGGTTCGCATCAAGGAGGGTCTTGGTAAAATACGTCATCCCGGCCCCGGCCGCCATCATGCCACCGCCGATTTTCAACGATTTCATGCTGTTCTCGAACTTTTTCATGCCGCCGTCAAGTTCACCGAACTTTGACTTCAGCTTTTCTGCGTTCGAAGTGATACGGTCAAAAGGCGCGGTGATCGCGTCTTTGAGCGTCAGGGCGGTCCCAAGTTTGTATACTGCGTCCAATCACTTCCCTCCGAATAGTGCCGCGATGAGCTCGGCAATTTTCTGCATCTCGCGATGTTCGAGATACACCGCGTCGACCCTGAGCCTGACCTGGTCTTCGAAGGAGAGGTTGTCGTAATCAACCAGCGGGAAATATTTCCTCGCCAGCGCGATCTCCCCGGCCCCCAGGTCAAGCTCGTTGCGCCGCTCGCTTACAACTTTTTTGCCGTCGTGTCCTGCGCCGCACCATATTCTTTAATCAGCCGATCAGAGATAGGAACGACGATCCCGGCCTTCTCCTCAAGAATTCCGTTGAACACATCAAGCTTCGGATACAGGAGACAGGACAGCACCAGCTGCCTGTTCTTATCCATGTTGTCCGCGAGTCGATTTGCCACCTTCACGTCATCCTGGTTCGGAACCTTGCAGATGATGTCGATCGGGTCATCGGCGAGAGAGACCAGTATGACGTTTTTATGGTCCTCTTTCCACCTCGCGATCTGATCGGCCATTTCGAGAAGTTGATCCGGTGAAATACGATGATTTTCCATGTCCTTACACTCCTATTGGGGTTTCGACCGGCATGACCAGGTTCTCGAAGTCGATGTCCCTGGTGAACTTCGTGTCGTCCTGTTTCTTTTTCATGCCGACCTTTTTGATCTTTACCGCGGGGTATTTCGTTTTAATTTTTTCCCCGTTTTTCTTTTCGAGCAGTCCCACGATCGGGAACGGCGGCAGGTCGGTCAGGTCATTCAGCCCCGCGTCGACGGCGGCCTTCTGTAATACAGCGTATTCCTCTTCGGTGATGGTCAGCTTACCCGAAGATTTTTTATTGCCGGTCCCGAATCCGATCGGCGTGTCGCCCTTGCCATATACTGACTCGACCTTTTTTTCGATATCGCAATCAATTGAATCGATACCGATAAGGGTCCGTCCATTGACCGTGGCGGTGTAATCCTTCCAGGAATAAACTTGATTTTCTCCGCTCATCTCATCCTCCTCCTCTTATGATTCTCTGGTATAGCCGACGTCGACCGTGATCGTCTCCATGGTGCCTTTCGGCTGGATGTCGATCGATCCGGTCACGGCTTTCGTCGAGGCATTGAAAGTCAGCCGCGTCGTGTGTCCCTTGATTTCCTTTTTCGCCGGGTCCTCCATCGCCTGGGAAATCGCGAGATCGATTTCGGCGATGAGCGAATCGACGCCGCTGTCGGAGCCTTCGGCGTCGGCGTTGACGAACGGCATGATCTTCGAATACGCCAGGCGTCGCACCTTGTCTGCAGGGCGCAGATCATGGATGGTCTGGTAATCCGACGTGCTCGGTCCCATCAGGTGGTCCTTCTTGATGTAAATGCCGTCCCAGTTCGGGTATTGCACCGCAAGGATCACGTTCGCGCCGTCAAGATCATTGATGAAGTCCTGGATTTCGGTCCAGTGACGTATCTCTTTCCCGGTCAGCGATTTGAACGCGTTGACCCATCCTGGATGGATGTTCGTCCTGCAGCGGGAAAGGTTCGCGCACAGTAAAATCGCAGCGCTCCGGTAAACGGAGTCGTCGCCGTACCTGATATACCCGCCGACGACTGAAATGCGTTTTTCCTGGAAGAGCCTGTATTCATCGAGCATCGTCTGAAGATAGGCGTCGACGTCGCCCGAAGCATACGCGGGATATTCCAGGATGAAGTTCACAAATATTCTCGCGGTTTCGAAATCGGCCAGCGTTGATTTCACCGACTCCCAGAATGTCCGCGCGAAACCGCCCACGATATGAATAAACGTGTACGCGCAGGATGCCGGATTGTATGCGGCGCGCACGGCGTCAATAGCGTCGATGAAGTCCGCCGCAGCCGCGTTCGGTGCCGTTGTGGCGAAGGTGTATTCCTCGCCGGCGGCGAAGGTCCCGGTGCCGAAGGAGATGGTAACCCCATCGGTAAGCACGATCGAAGACCCCTGTGCGGGAGTGGTGTATATCGACGACCAGGTGACGCCGCCGTCGTTTGAATAGCGATAGGTCGCCGTTTCAGCGGCCCCGCCAGCGACGATCTGGACCTTGAAGCTCCTCGCGCCGGTTGGCGTTCCAGTCGGGGTCAACAAGGGGCCGGTCCCCGATTGGGTGACCGATCCGATCGATCCGGCGAGACTGTTGGTGGGCCGCATGGCGAAAAGGGCCTTTCCGCCTTCTTCAAAATGCCTGGTAAGGCTGTCAACCAGGGCTCCGGCCCCGAACCGCGCGATCGTTTCACGTCTGCTGGCGATCGCGTAGACCGTGTTCGCGCTGCCGCCCTCTGCGACACCGATTTTAACGTGCAGCCCGTCGGCGAACTCATCGCCCTGTCCCAGCCGCCCGTCGGCAAGATTAACCGTTACTGGACTGTCCATGCTTGTTCCTCCTTATGCTTATTGCGGCACTGCGCCGGTGAATTTTTTCAAGGCGGCGACAAAATCGGCTTCCCTGACGGTCCCGTCGGCCTTAACATTCATGGCCGCGCGCACACCGGCGGCGATCGCCCGTGAAAGGCCGTATGCTTTGACAAGCCCCTCAAAGGTGATCTTGCCGTCCGAAGCTGTTGTAGAAACTGACGCTTCGTTTTTTTTCTCGCCGTTTCCGTTTATTACCGAAAATCCTTTGTCCTTTTCTTTGTCTGTCATGAGACTCCTCCATCGTTTATTGTAGCGCCGGTGATCCGCGGGACGGTCGTGTCCTCATCGACTCCGTCCTTGAACACCACCTGGCAAAAAGCTTTATATACATCGTCAACGACAATGTTCGTATCAATAAGCCCGAAAGGGCCGAGCTTGACCCGTATTGCCCTCGCATCTGACGCCGCGGCGAAGACGCTGTTCTCGGCGATCAGCGACATGAACTGTTTTAAAAATCCCCGATAGCTGTTGTCCTTTTCAATCAGGTCATAAATATCGGTGCTGTAAAAGTCTATCTGATACACGCCGTCGGCGTCATAGAGCCGCCTGGTCAGAACGATCTCGTCGTCATCCTTATTGAGATTGCGATCGATGAACGTTCCGTTTTCCGTCGTCTTGCCGGGACGATGACCCAGGCATGCGCAGGGGCACGACCGCTTGATCTCCGCCGGTCTGGGATACACTTCAAGAAACTTCCCGTTCAGCGGGGTCCCGGTCCCGTCGCGTCCCACGATCATTGTCTCGATGATCGTTTTCAGATAGTTGATGTGATCCATTATCACGGTTAAAGCCCCTGTAAAAAACCACCCGCAAAGCCAGGCCCCGGGGGTGGTTTTGCATAGCACCTTTAATCTGTATTACATCACATTACACTTTCGTCGCCTCTGCAACTTTCTCGGCCGAGGCTTCAACCTTATCGATGGCCGCAGTCACCGCGCGTTCAGTCTTGGTGATGACAGTGTTGATTTTACCGCTGAGAACAACGAACATCAGCACCAGGAAAAGCAGGGAGATCATTCCCAGCACCATGAAAACGACGAGCGACTGAATGAGCGGGAGAAACTCATTCGGCACCGTATTCAATGCGCCGATGGCGAGGCCGACCGTAATTGTCAGGATTATCGCGCATGCGATCATGACCCCCATCTGTAGAAACTTGTTCGAGAAAAAACCGATCACCTTGTTTTTAAGACTCATTGTATTTTCCCCTCCGTAAGGTTATCTCATCAGTGACTGGAACATTGTTGCCAGGCCCTGTTGAAGTTCATTCAGATATTCATCGATCCCTTCTTCAACCGCTGGCCAGAAGTGAGCCCTGGCCGGGAGACCGCCGGGTTCATATCCGAATTCAAGCGCCCGGCTCTGGGGATGGTTCGATCCCATCTGCACCTCGTCCCACGATTTACGGTCGGTGGCGAAGCTTGTAGCATAATCCCCTTCGGCGATCAGAATCAGATCTGACTGGTTCTTCGCCGCCTTCTGTTTTACGGTCGATTCTGCAAGCGATGGCCAGTTCCCTTTCTGGTCTCGGATGTATTTCACCACGTTCCCCCTGAGAAGCTCCGCGCCCCGCTCAAGCGCGTCACCCATGTGCTCCCGCATGGCCGACTCGATGTTTTTCAGGTTCAGGAACTTGTCCCAGTCTCCTGTCAGTTCGCAGCCCATCATTGGTCCTCTTTGAGGTATATCTTCACAAAAATATCCGGGGCGTTGAAACGAACGATCCGGTGCCAGCGGCCGCCGGTAATTGATCCACCTGACAGAACGCCGCCGATTACGATCATGTCGCGTTCATCAATCGCATCAGGGTCGATCGGGAGCTTCGAGATCAGGACGTCGATCTCGATATCGAAATCGAAATCGGCCCCGGCTGCGCCGTCTTTTGTCTCGCGCCGGTGATTTGTTCCGCAATGTTCGACCAAACTGTAATCATATGAATTCGACCTGACCGAATTCAGCGGGCCGTCCGGCGAATGACCGGTGAATCTGCAAAATATAAACGACCCTGTCTCGTTCAAATCGACCTGCCTTCGTATCTTGTTTTCAATAAATGATTTTCTTCTCATACCAGATACTCCAGGACCATGCTTTCAGCCCGTGTGACATGGTCTGAAATCAAACCTGTGCAGTCTTCAGCGGTAAACGCCTGGAGCGTGATCCTCATGCCGGAGGGGAACTGGATGTCCCGCTCCTGTCCGGCGCATTTATCACGCCAGAGCTGGTTGATCATCTGGATGTGAATGAGCTCGATCTCGGCCGCTTTGATTGCTTCGGCCCGTTCCGGATCGCCGGGGGTTTCCAGGGCGGCGTCATCGATCGCCGCCCTGCCGACCCACCGCGTCAGCCGTCTGAACGCGTTGTCGCATTCGCGCTGTAAAAAACTGTCGAATACGGCGCTGTCCAGGCCGAAGACGTCGGCCGACCAGTATTCCTTCACTGTTCCCGGCGCGTTCAACATCACTTCACCCTGATGTCAACGCCGTCCTTCCCGACGCTGAACTTTTTGATCTCACGATCTCCGCACGCGCCGGTCACTTTCTCGTCCATAAGCAGGGCCTGTGATATATCCTCATCGGCCATGCCCTCTGAAATGGCGACCTCAGACACCATCTCTCCGTTCACATACACGGGAAGCTTCTTCAGTCCGCCTTTTTCAAGACCGACGGGGATCAGCTCTCCCGTGGATATCTTCTGGGAAACAAAGGGCGTCATTTCCAGGGTGAACACATGGTCCACCACTGGGAAACCGCTCTTGTCCCGTGGAGGCAGGATGTCCTGCCTCCCGTCAATGTCGCAAAAACCGCCGCCCCTGCGGGCGATTCCGGGATGTAATTTTACCTCAACCATACGCCCCCCTTAGCTCCAGGTCACGTTGAGCATCTTCGACGCTCCGATAAAAAGCTTGCTCCATCCGCACACCTCGCTCACGACCGCGTCGTGAAGCTGCTTCTGGATGACCTTGTCGACCTCGACCAGGCTCCCGCCCTGTTCGTACACTTCTTCAAGCGCCGCGCCTTTGTCCAGGGCGATGATCTTGTTCGCCGGTACCCCGTCGCACACTTTGGGCGGTGCCGACATAGTGGGGCCGGTTTTCGATTTGTACTCGTCAAGGTTTTCATACGCCTCGGCCATAAGCGACGGTGCGATCATGCCGGTCGGCTGGAAGTCCCTGAACGCGTATTTAAGCTTGATAATGTCGCGGTAGGCCAGCGTGCCTGACGTGTTCGAGTTGATCGAACCGATGGGGTTTGTGTTTCCATCACCGTTGATAAGCACGTCGACCGCCCCGTTGATCTTCTCCCTGGTGATGTTTCTGCCGATGACCTTCATGGTCACGTTAAAAACATTCAGCGGCATACGGCGGTCGGCCTCGTATGACACCTGGATTTTATATCCGATTTTGCGGAGTTTGATCTCCTTGTTTTTAAACTTGATGAGGACGACGGGGAATTCCATTCCCTCGGCCACTCGTTTTGCCTTGCCGGTCGAGGTGTCGAGGTCCACCTCGGCCCCCGGATATGATATGCCCTGAATCCCCGTGCTGGTCGCCTTTATGTCTGCCAGGCCAGCGAAAAGCGGCAGGTCTTCCATCATCCCGATCCGAACGACCGTGTTGATATATTCGGGGAAAAGGACCTTGTTGTCCTCGGTGCGGTAAAAATCGTCGACCAGTGAAACGTTCGCACCCGAAAGGCGCAGGTCTCGAGCTGCGAGCTGCTGCAGGACGACATTCTCAAGACCCTGTTTCGCGGCCTCATCGGAGAATTTCCCCTCTTTCTTCGCTTTTTCTAAAAGGACCTGGGTAAACGACAGGCCCCGCGATTTGGCCTCGTCATACATCTCCCGTCCCAGCGCTATTCTTTGAATCTGCATTATGCTCCTCCTTATCCTCTCAGTTTCAATACCAGCGTGCCGGTCGAGGTGTCGACTTCAACCACGCGATATAACAGGCCGGTCCCGGAAGTCGCCGGTGTCTTGACCCCTCCGGTCCCGTTCGCGACGAGCTCGACCTCCTGGCCAACCGACGGTGCGGCGCCGCTGTAGGGGACCCTCTGATACCCGGCCTCTTCCACGCCGCCGATCTGGTTGCCCGGCTCGATGGTTTTTATCACGCCGAAAAACTTGTTCTCGGCCGCGCACAGCGACACGGTCTTTGCGGCGCTGAGCTTGACCACTTTCCCTTCGTCAGTTCCGCGCGTGATGCCCGAAAGAAGGAAAGTCGCCGAATCCTTTATGCCTTCGAATGATACTTCAAACGCCATGATCGTCCTCCTTAGATTTTGTAGTTATCGACATTCAGGCCGCCGCTCTCGTCATGGGCCGCGCCTGAATCCATTTTCGCGCTTGCGCGGGTAAGCTTTACCCCGCATTGCGGGCATGACAGCGGATATTTCTCCTCAGCCTTGATGCGGTAGTCGTCCCCGAGCTGCACAGCCGTCTCGATGTCCGCGTTCTGGAT
The DNA here is from genome assembly GCA_022709405.1 of Spirochaetota bacterium. GTDB lineage: Bacteria > Spirochaetota > UBA4802 > UBA4802 > UBA5550 > JAKLIV01. Next base: position 18,857 of record JAKLIV010000004.1, on the reverse strand, counting down.
CATTTTACCCAGGGCGCTCTCGCCGAACTTCTCGTCGTCGGTCTTGCCCTCGGCGAGTTTCGCCAGGGACAGCGCTTCGGCGCGCACGTCGTCGAGATATTTTTTTCCGAGTTTGGCCTGCGCCGACATTGCCGCCAGAGTGTTCCGGTAATCGTCCGGTTTTACGTCAGCGCCCAGCGTTTCAGTCAGGATACCCGAGAGAGATTCGTTTTTCTGTCTCAACTCCTGGAAAGCCCTTGCAAGGTCTCCCATGAGCATAACGCTCCCGGCGTCATCAAGTTCAACTTCCTGAGCACCGGCATTAAATCCGTATGACGCGAGGTTGAGCATAAACATGGTTGCGATTGTTCGTGTCAGTTTCACGGTTTTACCTCCGTTGATATCTTTCTCTATGCCGGGTTCGCGGCCCTGGCCGCCTTTCCCTTCGGCAGTCAATCGTCTGGCGTACCCGTCGGCCCCGTGCCATACCAGGGATATCTCGCCATACGAAATGATTTTCGTTACAATCAGCCGGACAATCTGGCCGTTTATATCCTCTCCCATCCTGAACCAGAAGTCGGGCATTTCATGGGACTTTTTATACTCGAAGTAAATCGTGGTCGAAACCGAATGGATCGCGCCTTCCCTGATGCCGTCGATTGTCTTCTCGTTCCACTTCTTGTTGATCTTCAGGGTGCAATTGACTCCCGGAGGGACTGCTTCCGATTCGTCCCACCATGTCTTTGCGACGACCCCGACCCATTCATCTACATCCAGTTCATGGTTTTTATAGATGGTCTGCCCCTTCAGGAGCTTGTATGATTTTTTCAGAACGTCCTTGTTCGTCAGGTCGATTGAATAATCGGTGATAACGATTGCCGACAGCGCCCTGAAATCGGCGTAAAAGTGATTTTCATCCTCGTTCATCGAAACGGCCCCTTCCGCGCCGGGGGCCGAAGCGCCCTCGAAGCTGCCTTTCAATTTGAATGACGCCATGCACCGTCTGTCATCGACGGTGAGTCCCTGTGCTTTGAGTTGCGCGAACAACTGTTTCAACCGTTCAGTCATTATAATCACCTCGCGTTTTATCCCCCTGTCAGGATGTCCGGGGTCTGGCCGTTATCCAGGCATAAAAAAAGCCGGTATCCCTGAAAACCGCCCCACCGGAGGTCGAATTTCAGGAATATCGGCTGTGTCATGCTTGCCCGACTCCGTGGCCCTTGCTGAGGGGGCCGTCAGGCTTTATAAAACGTGTTTAAAACTGTTTAAAAACTCCTTTGGCTACCGTTGTGTCATTCCGGGGGTCGGCCCCGGAAAAATGGCCTTTTATCGCGTCAATAATATAGCTCCTTCGCCAGAGTACGGACGTGGTCCGGAATCTTTTCAAGGGGAAACTTCCCTTCAGCGATCTTGTCCGGGTTCCAGGCCCAGAACGATTTCATTTCATCATCATAATGGTCTTCATCATGAATATATTTTCCTAATTCTCCAGCTCGTTTGATTATTTCTTCATCGATCTTTTTAATCTCATCGATTAGAGTAAAACCCGCATCGTTAAAGTCATGTCGGGCATCGGCAATTTGCTGGGTTTCGGAATCAAATTGCTTGCCGACATAGAGTAAACGATCTTTGAAAAGATCAATGTAATCATATGGGCTGTTGCCGTAAGTGCTCATTTTATTTCAACCATCGACTCCGTTGGTATAAAACGTCGATACTTATGAAAAGTCAATCGTGTTCCTCTGTTTGAAATATGTAAATACGCCGCTGAATCATTTCGATAAAAAATCCACTCGGGTGTTTCACCAAAGGTATATACTTTATCATAATTAGACAATATATTTTTTAGAGCCTTATCAAAACCGCCTTCATTTTTGATGAAGAATCGGTCATGCTTTTTTTTATGATAATTATAACTTGACTGTGTCGTTCCGTCAGGCCATTCCTTAACAGTCTCATCCCACCAGCTCGTTCTGATCTGGGAATCCATTTTACCGAGCAACTCGTCCCTGGTCAGGTTTTTCAATTGCTGTCCCCGTTTCTTGGCCTGCTCATTTTTATTGTTGAATGACAGCGTCCCTGAAAAGTTTCCCCCTCTCGATTTCTTCACCGTTACTTTTTTCGAAATGATCGTCGTGGTCCTGCACCGCCCGTGATATGGCGGTAACTTGCATTTGATTTTTCCCATGATATCGCCAGTCGACATCCCCGCGTAATCCCTGGCTTCCGCCTCGGTCGGCCAGGCGAATTTTTCGGTCAGTTCGTCCATCGGCGTTTCAAGCGTCTCACGCACGTAATCGGCCAGCATCTTGACCTCGATCCGCCGCCCGTTCATGGTGCGGCATATCAGGGAAGTCTTTTTGTCAAGGACCGCGACAACCTCGATCTCGGCGATCCCCAGTCGTTCATATTTGAAGGTCCTGCCGTAATTCCTCGACTTGTTCACCGCGTTGCGGATGCACAGGTCATAGTAGTCTTTCACATACGGGTGCTCAAACGCGTCGCCGAGCTTCTCCTTCATTCGCGCTTTCACTTCCGGGGTATAGGCGCTGATGCCCTTCAGCTCGTCTTCGACGACCGTGCGCATATCATCCGAATAATGCTCGAACTGCTTGCCGAAGAAATGCTGATCGTGCCGTTTGAAAAAATCAAGGGCCGCCCTGTCGGTCACCTTCCACTTGTCGTCGTCCCACTTCTGGCCGAGACCCATCTCATATGATTTCTTCGTCCATGTCGCGATCGTTTCTTTCGCCGCTGCCGGCAGCTTGGCTCCCATCGTCTCTTCCATGGCCGCCATGATCGCTGCAGCGACATCGTCGCTGGAAAAATGCGCCTCGATACCGGCGAGAAACTCGCCGTATTTCACTTTATAGATTTCAAAGAACTCCGCCGCGTAGGCGTCTTCTATCTCAACGACACGGGAATAGTCGGCGTCATCGCTTTTTTTTTTCGCCAGGGACACAAACGGCCTGGTGAATTCATACCTTCCCCGTTCCCGGTTATAGTCGAAACGAAGGCGGTTAAAACCGCCGCTTCCGGCCGGTGATCCATCCTGGTTGTAAGCCCCGTCATACCCGAGCTCCATAGCGGCCTGGTCGGGGGAGATGATCCCCTCACGCTTTCGCTCGAGCACCAGTTCCTGGTCTATTTTTTTCGCCTCTGCATCGTCTTTTTTACTGAGCGACGGCGGAGTCTTCGACTGCATCGAACAGGTGACCGGAATTCGCCGAAGCGCCAGGTGTCGGTTGTACACAAATTCATTGCCGCGCTTGATGATGCGCCAGATGTTCTGAATCTGGTTCACCAGTGTCATGTACACCATCTCGGCGTAGGTCTCGGTCGTCGAGTATGTGTATCCGAGGATCGCCGGGTCGATGTCGAGGCCCGATGTGATGCCCTGGTGGGTCGACTGCATGATTTCCTTCATCTGGCCGATATTTTTTGACACGTTGCTGTGTTTTATCTCCGTGTCTTTCGCGGTGCCGATTACCCCGTATTTCATTTTATCGGTGAACGCCGCAATCCGTTTTTGCATCTGCGATTCGGCCCGCTGTCTGAACTCATTTTCAGATTCGCTCATGCCTCTCTTCAGGTCAAATACCATGTGCACCAGCCCGAGGATTCCCCACCGATCGGTGAACTCGTCGATGCTGAGCCACTGTTTCTCCTGGCGGATGATGTCCCGCAGCGCAGCCACAAACGGCAATATCGCGTATGGGCTCTCATCATCGGCGTACAGCGGTATATACGAGAATGTTTCCTCATTCAGGGGGATTTCCTCAACGCCGAAAAGCTGGAACGGTTTGTACGCTCGTTCATCCCGGTTCCATTTGAACCTGATGGTGTTGTTCTTTACGAGGTATACCTCGGATATCTCGTTCAACCCCGGAGACGGGGCCGCCTCCATGCACAGCGCGCCTTTGACGATGATCTGCCTGAACTGCTGGTTGATGAAACCGTCGGCCCCGGCGTTGTTCGGAAACCGCAACCGGGCGAATTCAGAAAGCTCGTCCGCCGCCGACTCGCATGCCCTCTCGGACCCTGAAAACTCCAGGGAATGCCCCACGTTGCCCAGGTGCACGATCTTCTTGACGGTCTGACTCACGTCGCGGTTGTACACCGACAGCCACGAAAGGATGTCCATAAAGCGAAAATACTCGCTCGAAAAAAACACCATCGTGTTCTGAAGGGTTCCCAGTTCGTCGGCCAGCGACCCGCGACGCGCAGGGACGTAACCGTCTCCCAGTGCAACCATCGTTCGCCCGAACATTCCCCGAATATTATTGATCAGTCCCATATTCACACCACGACTGGATCGACGTCTGGACAGAAATGTCCGCGGCCGGTCCTGAACGCGATGAACGCCGAGTTCAACGCCATACCGAAATGGTTGGCCACGTTCTTTTTATAAATGCTTTTCTCGTATCCGCTTTTATCCATGATCTTCTCTTTTTCAAGATTTTTGAGTTGAAAGACGAACCGTTCATACAGCTCAAGCTCGTGTGGTTTCATTTTTTTAGGGTCGGGCAATACGAAAAACCCCTCCCTGGCCATGTCGACCATCTCATCGATCGACTCGGTGCGGTCATGCATGACCACGGCGACCTCGTATTCTCCCTCACCCTCGGTCTTCTCCCGCAGGGCCTCGCCCTTGAAATACTGGATCGCTCCCCATCCGCGGTACCTGAGTGCGAGCCGTTTTGCCAGGTTCTTGTACGGCATGGCGTCGATGACAAAATAGCTTTTATACGTCTCGATGAGATCGCAAAACCCCTTTTCGTCGTCGGCCAGCACTTCGGCCAGGTGGATCACCCGCAGCCGGTACCCGGTCCAGCCCAGAACCACCACATGGCATATGTCCCCGACGTCGATTCCCATGAATGAACTCATGGCGCTTTTTTCAAACCCCCGGTCGCCCTGCATCGATTCGATGAGCGATTCGGTGATAGGGCACAGCTCGGAGTCACGATAAGGAACGCCGACAATTGAAATCCAGAAATTCTTTTTTTCGGATGTCAGCACCGCGCCGGTGAACTTGTCATAGATGAATTTCCCGTCGACCGTCGAGCTGAACAACTGTGATTCCTGCCATCCCCGGTGGTCTTTGCTGCGTTCCGGATGTTTCGGCACCCATTCGATGCGTTTCAGGCTGAGCGTCTTCATATTGAGGTCACGCTTGCACCTGGTGCACCCGATCCATGCTTTAAACCGGTCGCCTTTACCCGAGGAAAAAAGGTTCTTTGGAAAACTCTCAACCACATTGTTCCAGCGGCCGCAGGCCGGGCACTTGATCATGAGATACCGCTGGTCCGATTTCTTGAAGCTTTTATTGATCCCGAAATCGGGCCGGGACGGCTGCGACAGTTCGATGATGTACTTGAAAATCGAATGCAGCAGACGGTCCTCGGCGAAGATCATGTTCTCCTGGTCGGCCTCGTCCAGCTCGTCCTTGATGATGATGTCGGCATCGATTGATTTGACCTTTCGCTTGCTCCATACTCCCCTGAAATATAAAGACGACAGCCCGATTTGTTTTAACCCGAGGTTATCGGCCTTGTCGTATTGCATCTTCGCCGACAGGTATTCAGAATTATCGATGATCGGGTTCGCCCGGTCCTGGGAAAAATCCTTAACATCGTCGTCGGTAGGGAAATAATACGACGCCTTCATCGCCATGCGATCAAGGAGCCAGAGCACCCTGAGCAGGCAGTACGTGGAGATCCCGCGCTGGGCCGCCTTCTGGTGCGTCTCGCGCGGTGCCATGGGAAGGGTGTACATCTCATACAGATCGGGGTGCCCGTCGAGTGAGAAGGCGGCGAGCTCGCCGCCGATGACAAGCCTGATATACCGTTCGCACCAGGCGAGAAAATCGAGTCGCTCAAAGCGTTTTGCCCCTTCGCGCGATGCGATGTCGAAGATGTTAATCCCGGTCACGCTTCTTCTCCCGCTGCAGCTGGTTCGCCTTGGCCTGGAATATATGATCGATCTCCTGCCAGTACTGCGACAAAACATCGCGCACCGTCGGTATTTCGTTCATGGCCTCGATGAACAACGTCACCTGTTCCTCGATGGTGATACGCTGTCGCTTGTCCTTGATGCGGTCCTGGTATTTCGCGACCGCGAGAAACGCATACACCGCCGCGTCCTTGGTCTTGAAATCGAGGCGGCCCTTAATGTCATTCAGGAGGGTCTCCTTGAGATTTTCAGTCTCCTGAATGATGTCCAGGTGCTGCCGCACCACGGCCCCGGCCTGGTGTTTCTCGACGACTGCAAGGTATTCGGCCTTACGGTCGTCCCAGGTGCGGCCTTTCTGGTCCGCTTCTTTCGCCCAGGTATCGATTGTGCTGTGAGATATGTTCTCACAGTCCGGCCTGTTTCGCAGAATTTCCGCGATCTTCCGCGAGGGGATTCCCTGGCAGTAATACAGAAAAGCTTCGTTTTTTACGATATCACTGTACGCCATCTGGTGTTTTCAAAGATCGTTCATTTTTATAATGGTTCAGTCCCGACTCGCCGATGACGCCGATGATGAACAATGCCAGTGCCTCATTAAACGAGAAAGGGACTGCCATGCAGTACACGATGTATGTCAGCGCCACGATTCTCGACAGGGAGAAGAAGAAAGCGCGCTTCCCCGGTTTCCCGTTGCCGTCGCAGTACAGGAATTTCAATCCTGAAAGGTGAAAACCCATGCGCGGAAAATATCTTTTCGGCTGCTCGTTATATGCGGGCAGTGATTTTGCCGATTCGCGGACCCGGTCTGCGGTGAGCTGTTCTTTTTTTAAAACCTTGCGTGTCATGATTCCACCTCGAACGAATTATTATTCCACTCCTCATCGAAGCCCTTTTTGAACTCGCTCAGCCATTTCCCAAGCATGGATTGGCCGATTCCTGACAGTAGGTATGATGACGCTTCCTTGATCGCTGCTGCGATTTTTTTACCTGCCTCAAAAGGAAAACTTTCGGTTTCATAGAAATATATAAATAATGTGTGTATAACATTGATAAGCTTCTTATTAGGTTTATCCTTCTTTGTGAACACAGGCTCATTCCCCGGTCTCCTGGTTCTTCCGTCTCATCTCCGAAATGATCCCTTTGAGTTCTGAAATGCTTTCCGACAGCGTCATAATGATATCGTTGAACTTTCCCAGGCTTGCTCCGAGGCCGTCCGACTGTTTTCGTATATCCATGTTCAGCTTGACGATGCTCGATTCATTAAAGCGCGATCGCATGTCGATACGCACCAGCCAGACTATGAATCCGACACAGGCGATGATTACCGATACGGCCTTGGCCAGATCATCCCATGCGATATACACTGCACCCCATCTGTATCCCTGCGCTCCCTCCAGGGGCTTGCGCCCGGCCCCTGGAGGCTGAAGAATACTATTTTTAAGAGTTCGAGGGGCGGCCAGCAACCGCCCTCTGGGAGGCGATGCCGCGTTATGCGTCAAAGCCCTCACAGCCGATGGGTGGAATGTAGCAGAAAAAAATAAATCGGTCAATGCCCGTTTGGCCGCATTGTCCGGCTTGTCCAGATTGTCCGATTTGTCCGGGAAAAAAGAAAAAAAATTATGAGTTTAAAAAAGCGAGAGCTGAAGCTGATCCGAAAAACGATCGCGGTTTTTTTTCTTGAAGTTCGCAAGCTCGCTTTCGCTGATGCGGTAATGTCCGCTTGGCAGAATTTCGGCGGCGATGAAGCCGAGACGACAGTATCTACGGATCGTGCGCGGGTGCAGTCCGGTCAGCACTTCGGCTTCTGAGGGTTTGTACATCGGCTCGTGATCCAGCATGGAAACTAAAATACGGTATGAAAGTGTGATCGTCAAGCGGAAAACAAAGCGGCCTCCTTTGGTCGTGGAGGAGGCCGCTTCATTAACTTACAGTGCTATCCAGATTCGGAATGCTTTTTTGCCGTAATCCTTTGCCCAAATTCGAACTCCATTGCGCAAAGTGATGTACTTCGTGAATCGGTAAAAACCTCTTCTCTTGGCCATTGGCTTCCACCTCCTATGGTCTCCGAGAAGCTCAGTTTTTTATCAACTCGAAAGGGTAATCTCCTTGACTTTTCAGCCATCCCAGACGATATTGTAAACACACAAAACAAAAGCTTCTGCGACCTACCTTTTGGGGTAGCAGAGTATTATCGCAATTTATGAAAAAAGCTCTGGTCCACGAAACCAGGGTTTTTTTTCGCACTTGTTATTGAATAAAATATTTTATGCCTCACCTTTGCTGCTGCTAACGAGACCCCGTATGTTCGAGTGATCTCATAAATTACAGTATCATATGATGCTCCTTTTTTATTCAGCGCATCGACGAAGGGAATAAAGGTTGAGGCTGGCATCATCAAGACCCCCGCACCATGTTCGGCTTGCCATTCAGGATCGCGGAAAACCTGCATTTTAAAGCCAGATCGCGCTACGGCAGAAACCCATTGCTCCTCTCCCCAGGCAAGATATTGTGGTACATGCATGATCACATGCGAAATCTCATGGCATCCAGTAAAGAGGTGCCTTGGTTCACAGAATGCAATTCCATCCTGTACTTGTGTTGTTATTTCAATTTCGTTATCGAAAGGATGGGTGAGTGCTTCAATATTTGGACCAATAAATTCGCTAATAATTTTTTTGAATTTATGGGTTTTATAAATATGCAAATCGAGAATCGCCTCCACATCAAGGCACCCCGGTCTTTGAAGATGACCGGGGTCCACCTGATACAGATAATTTTGCATGGAACACTCAATATCGTTCCTGCTCATTGGGTCAACCGGCAATTGGCCAAGGCTGCTCATCAATCACCTCCCTCAAGTATTTCGAGAATGTCCTTTACCCTCTTTTGATTCAGATTTTTACTGTTCATAATTTTCCGTGCAAGAGCCATTTTAGCATCAAATTCATTTCCCTTCTGTGATGATTTTAATGCCGCTTTTGATGCAATCGCGATACCAACAATATCGGCATACTTTTTACCGAGAAATTCTGCGATCCGTTCCAAAGATTTTCCTTTCTCTGGAATCTTTTTTCCAGACTCCAATTCGGAAACAAACATTACTGAAGTTCCGATGATATTGGCGACTTCCCTCTGTTTTAACCCTCTGTCGACCCTGGCTTTGTGAATCATATCACCCAGCGTCACCATAGTAACCTCCTGACTGTGGTTTACGTCATTAACATAATAAGCTATTTCGGCTTAATTGTCAAGCCCAAAACACGTTATGTCGCAAAAAAATAAGCAAAAATAGCTTATTAAAAAATATACAAATTTCAGAATATTCCTTTACAATATCATTGCTTCCCCTATAGAGTTTTATAAATAATCAAAGGAGGTCTCTATATGCCAGACGATAAAACTATAAGACATCCCCATGACGGAAAACGAATCGATATCAATGATCCTTCAGAAATTCGTAACTGGTGCAGAATCTTTGGAGTATCCGAAGCGAAACTCAGAGCCGCAGTCAAGGCAGTTGGGACATCTTCAACTGAAGTCAGAAAATATCTGAATCAATAACACCTTATCAATTGGGAACAATATGAATTATTTATATGCAGCAGAAAAATTCTCTCAGGCACGCCGATGTCTTATGCTGCCACATACACAAGGCGAACATACTTCAATTATGATGGCATTGCATGAATGCTCATTGGGTCTGAGAAATTTAAATAATGATGATATTGATGATAATGCTCACTATTGGATTGAGACACTGAAAGGTATTATGGACGTGAACGGTGTTGATGATCCTACTGGCGAAGGGAAATGGTCGGTTAAAGCACGAGGAATGACGAGCGATGAGAAATCTGAACTATCGACTGTTGTTGACAACCTCGCTAACTGGTTTGATCACGAAAGCTCGTGACTTCAACACTACATGATATTCAGGTGTTCATTAAAAAAGGCAGCTACTCGACCTTTTTCTCATCGATCTCCAATCTTATCCCACAATAATTCGATAGGTTCCATATGGTCGTTGAAATATTAAATGCACTTCGGAGTAACATAAAAAATAGAATTCGTAATCCTTTCTTGGGGACCCTTACGCTTGTATTTATTATTAAAAACTGGGAGTTGTTTTATTCGTTATTTACACTTGATAAAAAATTTGATTTAACAATTCGATTGCTAACACTGGCCCCATTGATAAAAGCGGCATTTAACATATGTTCATTACTATATGTCATTGTCTGCTCACTTATTGCTTTTATTTTTTTATATTTCATGATTATCATATCCCAGTTCTTTTTATTGTTCATCAACAGAAAAGTCTATCCTCAAATAGAACAAATAACTGATAGAAATTCGATCGTTACTCGTGAAAGATTTGATCAAATCAAGAATGAAAATCTTATTTTACATAAAAAAAATGAAGAATTGCATGATGATATAAAAAAAATGAGTACCATGCGGGATGAATTGCAAAATAAAATTATCGAATTAACTCTAAAAAAACGAAAAAAGGAAGAAGATAAAAATGATGCAGAACAACCACATAGTATTAACATTCCCAATAGTAAGTTATTTGAAAAATTTATAACAAGTTTAAAAAATGATAATTTATATGATAAATTTGGGATCATAATAACTGGAATACGTAGTAATGAACGTTTCCTCACATCAGATAGTATTATAGAAAAATTATTAGAATATGGATTTATCGAGATAGATCTACCAAATAGTCCACGTGGATCAAATGTAAAAGCTTATAACTTTACTAAAACTGGTGATGATTTAATACAATTTTATTTAATCTCCAAATAAACAAGGCAGCTCCACGGCTGCCTTCTTACTCGTCTCTCTCTGTCACGAAGAAAAATCAATCAGAAACTTTTTCCATATCAAGAGAAATCCCTGAGCCCTCTTTGACTATTGAAATGTGTCGATCATCCTTAATCGTGACAAATATTGTACTGTCGCCTGATTTGATAATTGCACCCTTATCGGTATTTTTCACATACTCGAGCTTTTTATTCTCAACATTTCCAAAAAATTTTGCGGTGGTCGTTCCTTTATTGAAGTCATATTCGACATCCATCAGGTCATTGTGCCATTTCCCGTTAAGCAGGTTTTTGTGATCTCCCTGGGAGCATGATGCCGAAAACAAAAATGCCATAGCCATAATAATCATAAAAAATCGTTTCATACAAGCCTCCTCTGTAATTGATGAAGATAAAGTACTGATGCTCTTAACGCTCGTCAATTACTTTTGGTAAATTAATTGACAACCAACGCATAATATGCCTAAAAGAAATAAATCAGGAGATAACTTATGTTTTTCACAAATCGTAAACTGAAAATGATACAGAGGCGCATCGGGAACTTCTCGTCAATGGCTGAGGCGATAGACGCGATGATGTATGTTGAAAAATTGATACAAAAACGAAAAAAGAAAATTAAAAGCCCTGAGCGACAAATATTCAGCGAGGAGCTTATCAAATGGGTAATACTGATCGATATAGAGCTTAAAGCAAAGGCCGAGCAAGCGGAGAAAAATCACAAACCGGGAAAAGAGAACACATAATGATTGCCGATTCATGGCTGAAAGGATAGCCCCCGAGAAGCCTCCCATCAGAAAAAAATAAAACAGCAACTTCCAATTGTGCCTCATCTGCTGATTGACGTAATAACGCTGGCCTTATAATATTAAAAGCTTCATGGAGCAACTTGTCATTAAAACTGTCTTTGGTAAATCTCCACCCTGCGAGAACCCCATGTTTCTGTGAAAAGATGATTAACTGAAAAGGTGTCGATGATGAAATTTTTTCAAAAGGTAAATAATATTTAATCGAGAACCGGTCGTCCATCTCCGAAGATGTGCCTTTATCTATAAAGTCGATAAACATCTCCGCTATCTCTTGGGTTGTTTTATTCCATATCTCAGACATACATACCTTCAATAATTGCAAATCCCTTTCACGTCACACGAAATCGCTCTATTAAGCCGATAACGATAATAGATAGTATTTCCCATTTCACCTTACCCAGCTTCCCCCTTTTGTTTCATGTCGGTGGTTTTCGCCAAGTCTTCGCTGATGGTTCTTTTAAACCTCAGTCTCGAATCGGCATAGAGCTGAAGGTCTCGCAGTATTTCATCATCGATGTAGTCGTCGGCGATGGCAGCCACCATCCACTTCTGTTTTGAGGAGAGGCTTTTAAACCATTTAGTCCTGGATATTTTCTCGACAGTATCAACCTGGGGATATTCTTCAACCGATCCGTTTATAACCTCGTAGGGTGCTTCATTGTCATTAACCATTTGAACAGTAGGTGCTGCTGGCGGAGAGGCAGGCTTTTGGGTAGGAAGAAACATCTCTCCTTCACCTCTTTCAAGCCAATCTGGATTTACATTAAATTTGATTCTTAATAATTCAATTACAGGCCCGGATATCTTTTTAACACGACCATGAAGAATATCTGAAACAGCAGCAGGTGTGAGAGCCAATTCCTCAGCAATCTCCTTATTCCGAAGATTAAGAAATTTCATTATTTTATTAAATCTTTCATTCATACGATATTCGTATTAAATATACGATAAACGTAATTTTTATTTGACAAATACGATTATCGTAATATATTGGCTAATAGATGAAAGCCTTATGCTTTAGGCTGAATTTAAACGCAAATTTGCGGATCATTTAAGCCTAAACATGACAAGCTTCAAGTACCACAATGGAGGCAAAATGACAAGAACAAATTTAAAAGTCATCATGCAAATTAAAGGTTTCAACTTAACTGCATTGGCAAGCAAAATGAGTGTTTCTACAACATCGGTATTCGATACAATTGCAGGCCGCATGTCTTCCAAGCGCATCGAATCAGCCCTCGAAGAAGCATTCGATCTCCCCATCGACACCATCAGAAAAGCCTGGAACACCCAGGGCCGCCCGGTCATGACTCCCGAAATCAAAGCGGCCCTGGCCAGTTTTACGAAAAGCGCGTGATGGGGAGGTGCGGGGATGACAGCCGAGAAAATTTTCCCGAACTATCGCAAGATATATTACTACTCACGCGGGAACAGTTACATCAGCTTCCGGGTTACAGCGCCTGGATCAAAAAGCCCCCTTCAGTTTATGCACTTCGATACGGCCGAACAGGCCGAGCTGTATTTCATGGAAAACTATCTTTAAACTCACAGCCGGAGGAACACATGAAACAAATCAGTTTTAACACAACCAGAGAAGAGGCCGAGATCATCCATGCCATTACAATGAGGGTATTAAAGTCGGGTAATCTAAAACACTTTGATCCGCTGAATCTCATGATGGACATAACGGCGACGCATTGTAATGGTAATAAACTCGACCTGCAGAATTTCCTTGACGCACCGGACTTTGATTTCTTCCACGATATTTTCGGTATAATCAAGAACCTCAACCGTACCACCGGTAAATTGGAGAACTTTTTTACTCCCCGATATTCATCAAAACTTCAGGCCAGTGCATGAGGTGAACCATGATACATGAAGATCACCTCAAAAAAACATTCAGGGAATTTTTCAGTCAGCCGCGTCAGGCTGGATTAAAAACACGAGCGACCCGGTATGCCATCAGGGACATTCAGATGGTGAAAACCATTGTTGATAAAAGGGAAATCTACGTGATGGAGGGAGAACATGGGACAGCTGCTTAGGCATCCGAAACTGAAAGACGGGCTCTATGTCAAAACGATCGAGGACGGGATGATCCGCGTAGCCGATGAACGGTATGCGGTCCCCGCCGACATCATCGGCCTGGGCCGAATCTTTATCGAGATCAAGGGGCCGGAGGTCTGGCTGGCCGGGATGGATGGTCGGCGAATTATGAAACTTGACCGTGCCGGGACCGGCACCATGAGGGCGAGCTTATGAACGGGCCGGTGGTGATACTCAAGCTCATGCTCATGAGCGCCGACAGGGTGCGGCCATGGAAGGTCACGGAAATCGCGCTTGAGTGCAATATCACGATCACAAGCGCATACAGGTACCTCCAGAAACTGACTAAACACGAAATGATCACAAGAACTTCCAGCGGCTATATTATCGGATCGCTCGTTCTTGACGCGGGATCGAAATACCAGCTCGCCCTGGCGAAAGCATCAAATATACGCAATCGAGGAGAAATTTATGGCTCAAAATGAAATCATCAAACGACTTGGAGTTGAACTGCCAAAAACAGTCATTGACGACGAGACCGGTGAGAAACTTCCGGTCGATCCGCAGATCATCGAGAGGGCGATCACCATCATTTCGAGGGTCCAGAACGATATCATCAGTATCGCTGAAAACATTTCAGAATTTTTCGGCAACAAGTATTACCTGTACCTGGGTGTGACCAAGGATGAAGCTGCCGAAGCCTTTTTCGGTATGACGCCGAACTCGGTGCGCAGGTTCGAGCGGATCGCCCAGGCATACGGCAACCGCATCGGCGAGTTCGCCGGGCTGGGAATCACGCGTATGGACGCCATAGCACAGCTGCCAGACGAGACACGTGAAAAACTGCTCGGCGGTAAAACCCTGAAACTCGAAGACGGGACCGAGATCGACCTCGAAGACATCGCAGGGCTGAAAGCGGGAGAAGTTGAAAAGCAATTCAGGACGCTCAGGCTTAAATACTCAAAACTCAATACTGAATACGCTGAGAGCAAAGAGGAGCACAAGGCGGAGATCAAGGAACTGAAACGCGAAGTCGAAGAAAGAGAGAAACTGCTGAACATCCCGCCTGAAGAAAGAAAATTCCATAAACGCATCACGAAAGTACGCGAGGCGCGCACTAAAATAACCGAGGCGATCGCACAGATCAACGCGGCATTCATGGGCCTGTCGCAGATCGAGCTTGAAAACAACAACAAGGAAGTCATGCGCGACATCGAGGGCTTCATGGTTCTTACCGCCAGGGGGTTGATTGACTTGGAGGACCAGTATGGGGCGAGCCTGGGATACTACGCAGAACAGATCAAGGGGATGGCGAAATGAAGCTGCTGCAGCTTGAGGCATACACCTATTATAACGAATACTCGAAAATCAAGGGACGGCAAGCCCGTGGAGCATATATCGAGGAGACGGCTGCGGCCCTCGGGGTCGTCCCGTCGACGATCTATCGGGCTTTTCGTGACATTGAAGGCGGAAAAAAAAGAACGAACCGCTGCGATAAAGGCAAGCCCCGGTTCAAAGACATGAGCGACGATGAAGTCAAACTCGCGGCACAGCGGGTCGCAGCCATGAAAATACAGATGGCGACGAAAGAGGAAAAGACTGCCAGTACGGGCAGCGTGATTTTCGCTTTATACCAGTCAGGAGAACTGAGACATCTGATACCTGAATCGACAATGAACCGCTGGCTCAACTGGTTCGGGTATTCATACCGTCAGATCAGAAATTATCAGACATCCACCGGCACCAGGCTTTTCACCGACCGGCCGAACAAATGGTTCTTCGTCGATTCCTCGGTGTCCGAGCTGTATTACCTGAACAGCCGGGGCGCGGTGATCCGCGACACGAGCGGCATCATCACCGACAAGAACCATCGCGAGGAAATCCTCACCCGAAAAGGACTGCGAAAGCTCCTTATATTCGGCGCGGTCGACCTTTTCAGCCGGTCCTACTGGTTCAACGCATACGTGACCCCCGGTGAATCGGCCGCCGCGTGGATCACTTTTCTCATGGACCTCTTCCAGTCGAAACCGGACCCGAACAATCCATTCAGGGGAATTCCTGAAAATATCTACTCGGACCGCGGCTCAGGACTTCACAACCAGCGAGTCAAAGACCTGTTTGCGAGCCTGGGGATCACCATCTGGGACCACATGCCTGGAAACGCAAAGGCCAAGGGAATTATCGAATCAAGGATCGGCGCATACAAAAACAACATAGAGCGGGTCATGGCGTTCGAGAAGGTAGACAGCCTCGAACGGTACCGGGAAATCACCCAGGCAATGATCACCGCCGACAACATCAAGAAAGGTCATTTCGCTCGATGGATGGAAATATACAAAACCCCTGAATATCTGAGGGAATTCGATGAGTCCCTGCGGCGCAAGGTCGGCTACTCAATGACCGAGCGTAAGGTCGACGCCTACGGGTGCGTGAGCATCGAGGGAAAACAGTTTTTCGTCAGTCGGCGGCTTCATGGTGAATGGGTCTCGGTATATACGCTCTTCAATGACACCATGAAGGCCATCGACCGCATGGGGAACATCCATGAGCTGTCGTCCCCCGACCGCCAGAACACACCCATGGGGACTTACCGGGCCGAGAAAAAGACCGATTATGACCGTGACCTGGAACAGATACAAAACGAAGGAACCCGGCTGCGGGGTGTTGTCAGACCCGAACATTTCATCGATACCGCACCGGAAAATGTCCGGGTATTCAACCGTCGCGGGATAGATATAGACGTTTCCTCGCCGCTCGACGAATCGCCCATTACCAGCGTCGAAGATGCCTGGTACCGTATATATCAATCGACTCATTTTTCGCGCAAAAACATCCCCGTTGATACCGCCGATAAAATCGAATGGCTGTTTCATCGCATCATTGAAGTCGATGGCGGCATAAGCAGGGAGAAATTTTCAGAGATTCTCGAAATCGTATCAGACACAGTAAGGGAGGCACAGGCGTTATGACAGTCAAAACGAACAATTTTATCAAGTCGAAACGTTTCATTGATGAAACAATCGAACGTCGGGGGTTCGCTGCGGTACTCGGTGAAAAGGGAAGCGGAAAGACCCACATAATCCGCGAAATTATCGGGGCGAAAGAAGAAAAACAGGACAAGTATAGCGTGATCAGAATCACGCCGATGAGAGAAAACGAAAAGTGCATCACGCAGATCATGAGTGCAATGATCGAAGATGTATCCGGTGAGACGTTACGCAGGGACACCGAGGCACGCAGGCGTCAATTACGGAGGGTTCTTGGTGATGCGACGACAACGGTGATATTGGTCATTGATGAGGCCCAGGACCTGCATAAAAGTTCCTTACGCGGTTTAAAAAAGATTCACGAACTCGGCTGGGGAATGAAAGACCGATTGTTCAGCATCATTATGTTCGGCCAGCTATCCCTCAAGGATAAAATAGCCGATGACGAGCTGCGTCCCCGTATTAAGCGGCTCCAACTCGCCGAATTGACGCAGAAAGAGAAGGAAGAATTTATACCTGCGCCGCAGATCTTCAGCGAGAAAGCGCTGGCGATCTTTTTAAAACGTACCCGGAAAACTCCTCTCGGCGTTCTTGCGGCATTCGAACAGCTCGACCAGATACGTCTTGATCTCGATCGCAGAAAAATCGACGAGCAGATGGTCGCTGATTTCTTCTCGTTGGATAAGCGGGAGGCGATCATCGCACTGGATAAATCATATCGCCAGATGTCCAGGGAAATAAAATCACTTACCGGTGAGGATGTATCGCCAACGGCACTTAATCAGTTCACGAATGGAAGTTATAAAGGGAACACGGATCGAATCGATCGCCTGATGGAAACGTACCTCGAAAAAGAAAAAACGATGCGCGCAGCGCAATAAAAACCCGGAACGCATAAGCATTTCCGGGCAGGTGACATTTATAAAAAATCAAGGAGGACATACTATGTCAAGAACAAAACCAGAGCCGATCGAAACCATTGATCAGGCGAACGATCTTCTCTTCGAGCTCGCGCTGACCCAGCTCGAATTACAGAAAATAGACAATAAGGCAGCTGAGCAGATCGCCCTTGTCCAGAAAGAGGCTGAATTAAACGGGAAAGATCACCGTGATCGCATAGCGGGCCTTGAGGCGCGGCTCCTGGGCTTCGCCGAATTGAAGAAAGATGAACTGTTCCCTGAAGACGGCAAAAAAAGGAGTGTAGAGGTTACTTTCGGGACCTTCGGATACCGTCGCAGCCAGTCAATCGTCATCGAGAATGAATCAAAAACGATCGAGCTGATCGAAAGCACCAAGAAAAACCTTGCATCGAAGCTCGGTCTTTCTTCAGCGATCGAACGCACACCTAAGATCAAAAAAAACTCCCTGCGTTCATTCAATGAAGAGACCCTCGAAAAATTCGGAATCGTGCGAAAATACGAAGACACATTCTTCGTCGATACCGATACCGAGGCGGTTAATCTTCAGCTCCAGAAGGCGAAACCGGCATGATCAGCGATCAGAACAGACGGCGGATTTTCTTTTTATGCAAACGCATGGGCCTCGATGCTGAGACCAGGCACCTGATTCAGTATGGAGCGACAGGCCGCGAAAGCCTGAAAGACATGAACGATCAGGATGCCTGGCGCTTGATCCACGCGCTCAAGGCAGAATTGAGAAAGCGGGGCGCGCCGCGCCGCGGGATATGGAAAAATCATCTTCCGAAAGGCGACAATGTCGTGAACCTCATGACCGCCGAGCAGCGGGCGAAGATTAAGGCCATGTCAATGCGGATTTATGGTTCGTTCGACGAGAATTCGATGAATAAATTCTGCGGCCGCCAGTTCGCCAAGCAGTTCAACCATCTCACCGCGGATGAGGCGATCAGGTTGATCGAGATTCAGAAATCAATATTAGACCGCAAGGAGGTAAGATAATGAATATCATTCTTTCAGAATTGCGCAGAGCTTATGTACGTAGAGGCGGTTCCTGGAATAAAATAAATATCTTCGGTATACAAAACGAGGGTGACCAGGCCCTGGATTCATTCAATGATCTTATCGGGTTCGAATGTGACGGATCAGTCAGGGTTTTCCCTGGGACTACTGATCCGGGAATTGAGGCCACAGAGAAAAAATCAGGGGGGGCCGCCCATCTCTGCCTCGGATATCATCGCGACATCTGGATGATCGGGATTCATGCCAAATCAAATCAGGCCTTCGCCCATGAAGCGTTTATTCAAACCGGCAACGAAGTCGTGATCTGGCGTGATCGTGATC
>JAKLIV010000039.1 GCA_022709405.1 Spirochaetota bacterium | reverse complement strand
CGATGGACACGCGCGACAAGGTGTTCGCCCTGCACGAGGTCGGCCTGTGGGGAGATGCGCTCAGACAGCGCCGGCCGGTCATCACGAACGACTATTCCGCCCCCGATCCCCGCAAAAAAGGCCTGCCAGGGGGCCACCTGCCGGTGACCCGTCACATGAGCGTCCCGCTTCTCGACGAATCCGGCAGCATCGTGGCACTCGCGGGCGTGGGCAACAAGCGGACCGACTACGACGAATCGGATGTGACCCAGCTGACACTGCTGGTTCAGGCGATGTGGAAGTACATACAGCGCAGACAGGCCGAAGAGGAGATCAGGAAATACCGGGACCGCCTCGAGGAGATGGTCAGGCAGCGCACCGGGGAGCTCCAGTCGGCAAACAACAGGCTCCGGTCCGAAATCAGCGAAAAGGAGCGCCTCTACCGGAACCTCGAAGACAAGACCAGGGAGCTCGACAGCTTCGTCCACACCGCATCCCATGACCTCAAGGCCCCGCTGGTGGTGCTTGGCGGCTATACCGACAGAATCGTCAAGAAATACGGGCGCCTGCTGGACGAGACCGGTTTGAAATACCTCGACCTGCTCCGGGCCAACGTCAATCGCATGGAAAAGCTTATCATGGACCTGCTCGAGCTTTCCCAGGCCGGGAGGGTCGCCGGAGAAAAGGTCCCGGTCGAGATCGACCGGATACTCGATGAGATCAGGTCCACGGTGGCCCCGATGCTCAGGGAGAGGAACATCGTACTTTCTATTGCGGGCCCCATGCCGCGCGTTCTGGGAGACAGCGGAAGGATCAACCAGGTGTTCCAGAACCTGATCATCAACGCGATCAAGTTCATGGGGATGCGGGAAAACGCGCTGATCGAGGTCGGTTATATTAAGGAAAAGCATGGACAATGTACGTACTATGTAAGGGACAACGGTATCGGCATTGACCCCGCCGATCAGGAAATCGTTTTCAAGGAATTCCACCGGCTGAAGCAGGTCGAAACAGACGGGACGGGGATAGGCCTCGCCATCGTAAAAAAAATCGTCGAACACCACGAAGGCAGGATCTGGATTGAATCCGAGCCCGGAGAGGGCAGCACCTTTTTCATCGAGCTTCCCTCGGTCGAAGAGGAGGATCCTGATGCCGGGGAAAATGCCGGCTAAGTGGCCGACTTGAGCACCGCGTACAGCGCCATCTTGAGCTCGCGAATCCTGTACGGTTTGACGATGATCCCGTCAAATCCGAATTCGCCGAAATGGGCCATGACCGGGTCGTTTGAATATCCGCTCGACACTATGGCCTTGACGCCTGGATCGGCCTTCCTTAATATCGATATTGCCTCCCTGCCCCCCATTCCGCCCGGGACCGTAAGATCCATGACGACCGCGACATAGGGATTCTTATCATTCATGGCCTTGAGATACATGTCGACCGCCTCCTCGCCCTTGCGGGCTACGTCGACTTCGAAGCCGAGCTTCTCGAACATTCTCACTCCGACCTTCAGGACCATCTCGTCGTCATCCATCAGGAGCAGCCGACCGCCGGCAAGAACGAGGTCGTCGGTCTCTTTCGAATCAGGCGGCACCTCCTTGGTCGTTGACGGCAGAAATACCTCCACAGTGGTTCCGTGTTTTCCGTCGGATTCGACTCGCACATGGCCGCCGTGTTTTTTAATTATCGAGTAGGATATGGCGAGCCCGAGCCCGTTCCCTTTCTCCTTCGTGGTGAAATACGGATCGAATATCCTGTGGATGATTTCCGGAGGTATTCCCGTCCCCTGGTCACGCACCGTAATCCTGATGTAGTCGCCCGAAAGAAAACCGTGATCGGCCCTGACCGGCGAATAATTCTGGGCGCGTATCCATATCTGGCCGCTGTTGTCCATCGCCTGCCGCGCGTTGATCACGAGGTTCTGTATGACCTGTGATATCTGGCCCTCGTCGGCCTCGATGTTCCAGAGCTTGTCCCCGAAAAGAAAATGACACTTGATGCCGCTGCCGCTGAGCACGAACTCGGCGGTTTCCCTGATCAGGTTCGTGATCGACGTGACCTTCTTTATGGGCGCGCCTCCCTTGGAAAAAGTGAGGAGCTGGTGGGTGAGGTCTTTGGCGCGCACCGACGACTTTTCAATCTCGGATATGATTTCGGATTCGGCGCCGCTCCTTTTCGCCTGAGTCTTCAGCAGCGACAGGTTCCCTATTATGGATGTCAGGATGTTGTTGAAATCATGCGCGATACCGCCGGCGAATATCCCGAGAGATTCAATCTTTGACGATTTGATCATCTCTTCTTCCATCTTCTTCCTGTCGGTGAGGTCCTGGATGACCATGACCACGCCCGTGACGAAACCCGCCGCGTTCTTTACCGGCGCGCAGCTGACCGAGACATTGGTTTTTACTCCCTCGGCCGATTTCAGGTAGGCGTCCGACTTGATTTCAACCGGTGAACCCGAGCGAAGCGCCACAGCCACGGGATCGTCGAAGCGCGCGTTCGCGGTGCCGTCATAAACGGCCACGACCATCCCGGCCATTTTACCGAGCACAGCGTTCTGTCTGACACCGAGAAGATCTTCTGCGCGCGCGTTGATCAGGATTATCCTTCCGGTCTGGTCTGTGGCGATGATTCCCTCGGCGATCGACCTGAGCATCGTCCCGAGCTGTTCTTTCTCCTTCTCCAGCTTCCTGTTGGTCTCCGAAAGCTCATGGAATGTTTCTTCGAGGTCCTCATGGAGGGTCTCCATTTCCTCGTACTGCGCCTGAATCTCCTCGTACTGCTGCTCCATATCCATCTCGGCCTGCCGCGCCTTGTCGAAAAGGATTGCGTTCTCGAGGGATATTGCGGCCTGGGTCGCGATGATCCTGACAAGCTCGATCCTTTCACGCATGAACACGTCTTCAGAAATGCCGTTTTCGAGATAGATCATCCCCCTGAATGACTTCTGCCTGATGAGAGGGATGCAGAGAACCGACAGGCGCTCCCTGCCTTTGAAATACTCGTCGCCCGAAAAAAGCGGGTTTTCACCGATCCTGTTTATAACGACCTCCTGGGAGGTCCTTTTCACATAATTGACAACCGATCCGGGAATGTTGCCGTATTTATCGGCCTCCAGGGAATGCAAACGGAAGTCGCCCGGTGCGGCGCCGCATTCGGCCAGAACCATGAGGACTTCGTCCTTCATGAGCAGAAGAACCGCACGGTCGGATCCCGAATTCTGGATCACGATATTGAGCAGCTTTTCTACGAGCTTTTCAAGGACGATCTCCATCGAGATGGCCTGGTTGGCCCTGATCAGCGTCATGAGGTCCATTGATTCAAACAGCGAATGCATGTTCAAATCCTGGACCGCGTGCTCGCCGTCTGCTGCCGATTTGGTGAAGAAACCGGGGTATTTGCTTTCGAGCTGTGAAAGCTTGCCGATCGCCCCCCATTTCTGGTACGCGTCCCTTGCGTTGAACACCATCTCCATCGATTTGGTCACGTTGCCCCTGACCGAAAACAGGGCCCCGGCAAGTTCGCAGGCGAAAGCGTAATCCTGCGTAAAGCCGCCGTTATGCGCGGCAGAAACGGCTTTCATGCAGTCTTCTTCGGCGGCAGCAGGCCCGCGAAGAACGTTCAGATGCATTGCCCTGACGAGATGAAGCATGTGTCCGAAGTTCATGGGAGAGTCCAAAGACCAGCGCCTGAATCTCCTCACCGTTTTCCATAGGATTTTCAGGCAGGCCCCTTTCCCGATCCCGCCGGCGAAATAAAAATCGTGCGCTATAAGCGACAGGTAATAATAGTATTCCGGCACCAGTATCGTTCCGGCAACCGAGTCGAGGTATTTCTTCCCTTCCAGCGCGGAGTTCATCGCTCCGCCATAATCGCCTGACAGATAAAGCAGCATCATTTTCAGCAGATAATAATACTCGAGGGGATTGGCGTTGCCGTTTTTAACAAATTCCGGAACGGTCACGTCCTCGCTCGCGATCTCCCCGGCGATCCTTCCCTGGCAAAAATCCGGAGACCCCAGGGCGATCATCGCCTGCCAGAAAAGCTCATATCCGCTTGTCATCGCGGGAAGCGAATAGCTTTTGATCATCGTGTAGTATCTTGAATAGCTCGCAACGATGTCGTCAATCGGCTCACCGGCGAAAAGCGAGATGATATTGTAGTT
The DNA here is from genome assembly GCA_022709405.1 of Spirochaetota bacterium. GTDB lineage: Bacteria > Spirochaetota > UBA4802 > UBA4802 > UBA5550 > JAKLIV01. Next base: position 22,841 of record JAKLIV010000039.1, on the reverse strand, counting down.
ATTGATCGCATAAGCGGAATAAGAGTAGTCACCGGCGTCCCTGCCGCGCCTGAAAGATTCGAGAAGGTACGGATAGCTCTCGCGAATGTGCCTTTTCCACAGGCTGATCATGTTTCCGTAGAGATAGAGAACCCTTGCACGAAGGGGCGAATCCGGATACCGCTGAATGAGATCCAGCGCGGTCTTTCCGAAGATATAACCCTTTGAAAACCTGTTGAAAATCCCGCACAGAAGCAGTCCGTATGCGGCGAAAGCGAAGGATGAAAACTGCGAAACCCCGCGCCTTAAGGTAAGAACGATCATCCTGCAGATCACCACCGGAAGGTACGCGGGATCGGCCAGATAGCACGGTTCGGCTATCGACATGAGCAGTCTCATTATCGCGAGCTTTTCCGGATCTGTCATGGACGCCTGGTCTGCGGTCCGCTCGATCTTCGTGAACGCCTGGTAGAAACCAACCTTCAGCATCTCGGCGAGCACCCTCGGCACCGATGCCCCTGCCGGCATCGAGATTCCCAGAAGACCGAGAGCTTCGATGCCGATCCTGATCGATTCCTCCGGATGGAACTGCATGACCTGCCAGGCGATTCTGACCTCATATATCCTGATCCGGTCCAGGACGTTGCTGGACTCGCTCATCACCTGCTTGAAATAAGTCTCGGCCTCGGCCGGCCTGCCGTTGAGATAACCGGCCTCTCCGCATTCGATGTTGAGCCTTAGCGTCAGGTCATAATTGGTCTCCCATGACCTCGGGGGAAGCGACTCAATGCCCTTGATGAAATACAGGTAAGCCGCCTCGAACGCGGCCGCCCTTTTAGCCCTCATGCCCGCGTTGTAGTTGATAAGCGAAAGGTCGACCTTTTCGCTCGCCAGGGCCGTTATGCCCGAGCTGGCGTTCAGGTGATGGGCGATGACGAAAATGTTGCTGTCGTTGACCCCGCCCGATCTGAGCAGCGTCATCCCGATCATGTGATGGATGAGCTCCCTGTCCCTTTCTGCGATCTGCGCGTAGACCGCGGCCTTGATTTTATCGTGGGTGAACTTGTAGAGGTTGCCGGTCTTGATGATAATGCCCTGATTGACTATTTCGGCAAGATCGTTAAAGATATCTTTGCCCGCATGCCCGGTAATTCTTGAAACCAGCTCGGGATCGAAGCTGCCCCCGATGCAGGCTCCGAATTTCAGAAGCCGCATCAGGTCATCGGGAAGATTCAGAATTCTCCGGGTCATATGGTCTGCAAGGTTGTCCGAAAGGTCGGCTCCCTGTATCTTTTCACGGTCGTAGCGCCAGCCGTCGTCAAAAAAGATCAGGTATTCGCTTTCCAGGGTTATCAGGAATTCCCTGGTGAAAAAAGGATTCCCCCCGGTCTTCTGTAGGACGATCCTCGCCAGATCTTCGCTCCGCTCGCTTTCGAGCCCGAGCGTGTCGGCGACAAGACGGCATATTTCCGTGAATTCAAGGGGTCCGATCTCTATGAACTCCACCATCGACAGCTTTCTTCGCAGCAAGTCGAAAAGAACGTGAAGAAGGCCCGGCAAATCGGCATCGTCTTTCCTGCAGGCGCCTATCAGCAAAAAATGTCCGAGTCCCGCTTCGTCCATGATCGCCTCGAGCAGATTCAGGCTGTCGGTGTCGATCCATTGCAGGTCGTCGAGAAAAAGGACCAGCGGGTGTTTTCTGTCGGCGAATATGCTCATAAAATCGATGAGGACCCTGTTGAACCTGTTTTTCGATTCCACGGGACCGGTTGGCTCGGGCTCGGGCTGGCTTCCGATAATCAGTTCAAGCTCCGGGATGACGTCCAGCAGCAAGCGCCCGTTGCCGCCGAGCGAAGAAAGAATGCTTTTTTTCCAGGACTCGATCTCGCTGTCGCTCTCGGTCAATATCTGCCGAACGAGGTCCCTGAAAGCGGCGATGAACGCATAATAGGGGATGTTCCTTTTCATCGAATCGTATTTGCCGCTGATGAATATGCCTTTTTTTTCAACAAGGGGGCGGTGTATCTCATTGATTAAAAACGACTTCCCTATGCCGGGATCGCCCGTAACGATCAAGACCCGGACCGAACCCGCGGCGGCTTTTTTGAAGGCCGAATAGAGTTTCGAGATCTCGTTTTCCCTTCCGTAAAGCTTTTCACTGATGCGGAACTGTGACGTCCTGTCGCACGAGCCCGCAGAGAAACCCGCTGCCTGCTCTCCGCGGCGAAGGATCTTTTCCGCAAGCTCGAGGTCGTGAAGGAGCCCCCTGACGGTCTGATACCTGTCCTCTGCCCTCTTGGCCATCAGCTTCAATATGATCTCGGACAGCGGCGCGGGCACGGAGGAATTTATCTTGTGCGGAGGAATGGGTTTTCTGGCTATATGGGAATGGACAAGCTCCATAGGGTCATCGCTGTTGAAGGGGAGCCTGCCGGTGAAAAGCTCGTACATGGTGACGCCGAGGGAGTAGTAGTCGCTCCGGTAATCGACCGAGCGGTTCATCCTCCCGGTCTGTTCCGGTGACATGTACTCGAGCTGGCCTTCGATGTTCCTGGGGCTGCAGAGGACCTGCATCTCTTTTTTAAGCATCGTCGAACTGCTGAAATCGATCAGTCTGATCTCACCGCCATCCTCGTCTATCATGATGTTTCTCGGCTTGACGTCCCGATGGATGATTTTCCGATCGTGGAGTTCGCCGAGAATGCCGGAAACCCTGATAAAAATGCCGGTCAGCTCGAGAATTCCCGGGAGGTGGACCCTCACATAATCGCTCAAGGTGCAACCCTCGAAGCCCTCCATGATGATGGAGCGTCTTCCGTCGATCATGTCGAGAGCGATAGGACGGAGAATGCCGGGTATCGAGTATTCCCTCATGAGATGATATTCATACTCGAATTTTCTGATTTCTTCGATTCCGGGATACGGATTTTTCTGGATTTTTACGATGACCGGTTTGTCGTTCCGGACATCGAGGCCATGATGAACTTCAGCCAACCGGCTTTCATAGATTGCATTTTTCAAGACGTATCCGGCGGAGATGTTCACTGGTTTTCCCCTGGAGTCATGCCTGTGCCCACATCACGCTCACCCGAGATCGCGCGGAAGAGGCATCCTCGTTATTATTCAAAATAAAATGATAAGCGGCTGTTATTAAATACTCAAATTTAAACAGCCTGCCTCGATATTAATCAAGAAAAAAAATGCCTGCTGGGGATTTTCCTTCCGCAGACAGGCAAGGTGTCTATCTCCTGCGGGAATATTTCAGCGAAAAAACTCTAATATAGATTATTTAACCGTTCCGCTCTCTGTTAGTTGATGAAAGGTATCCGCCTAACATGCGCCAATACGATTTAACGAGGACCGTATTCCTCGGATATAAAAATAATGCTCTTTTTCAAAAAAAATGGCTTGAATTATTTCAGCTAACTTAATTTGTGTAAACTCTCAGGCGGAGGGATATCATGCAACGAGCGACTGAAAACATAAAACAACTCAAATTCCATGACGACATCAGCTATCAGGTGATGTCAGTCAACGACATCGATGAAACTGTGCAATGCATCCTGACGACGTTTACCCTCGGAGAGCCGAAATGCAAAGCGCTCGGCATAACAAGGGCGGACGGGATAGCCTATGCGATAATTTACAGCACAAAAGCGTCACATGAAGGCCTTTCGATCATAGCAAGGGACGCCGAAACGTCGCGCATCGCCGGTTTCGTGATCAACTCGGATTTCATGAGCGATCCGCCGGAAGGAATCGAGAAAATTTCACCCAAGCTCTATCCGATAGCGGCAATTACCGATTCTCTCGAAAAAAAATATAAGGAAAAAAATCCGACCGCGAAGGGCGAGCTTCTTTACCAGCTCCTTCTGGGAGTGATGCCGGCCTATTCAAAGAGAAATGTCGGTTTTACGCTCGGTTCATTGTCCTGGGATCTTGCGAGAGACAAGGGGTTCCGTGGAGTGATCGGCGAATGCACCGGGCCGGTTTCCCAGCATCTCGCAATACAAAAAGCCGACTACCGTGAAGTCGCCTCGATCAATTACGGTGAATTCGTCTACTGCGGGCAAAAAATCTTCCAGCACGTGACCGACTGTAAAAGCACCAAGCTGCTTCTGAAGATGCTCTGAGCTGAATCAGATCGCCTTTTCATTCTTGAACCTGGCCAGGGTGAACCCGTGCATCCTGGCCAACTGAAGCATCTTCTTCACCTGATACTTGTTGATTCTTCCGTAGCTGTAGTGCTCCCTGATGCCCGAAAATCCCATGAGCAGAACCTCCGCCAGGCAGGCGTACGCCTGTCCCCTGCCCAATGCGAGACCGGCAAGGCTGAAATCGGGATTGAACGGGAGTCCGACCACTCCGCCCTGTATGACGAGCAGATCGTCCCGTCCCATGTGCTTAACCGATTCGTGCACGTCGGATGGCGTCGCGATATCGCAGATCACTGTCGGCCGGTCGCCGATCATCTCAGGGAAAATTACCGGGCGCGGTGAATTGCTGGCCGCGATGACCAGGTTCGCCTCCCGGATGGAGGAAATGTCGGTGGTGGTGACTATCGGGAAGCGGTCGCCCATTTCGGCCCGCAGCCTGGTCAGGAGCCACGGCCCGATCCTTGGAATCGCGAAATCTCCGTTCAGCGCCTTCGCCATCGAATCGGTTTCCATTATGCTGCGAGCTATGCCCTGCGGAGCCGAAACCTCCGGGCCGGCCGAACCGGCCGCTTTGGCCGCCCTGATCTCCTTGTACGCATTGAAAAGTATCTCTGATGCGACTTCATCAAGCCTCAGGGTGCTTCCGCCTTCCCGCCCGATGAGGATGATCCTGCCCACCTGTTCAGCCATGATTTCGCAATAGATACTGCAGATGTTTCCTCCCGCGCCGACCGCGGCAAGGCACGAAGACGGGTCCAACGGATCAATGCCGATTTCATCGGCCGCCGCGCACAGGGCCTCGATCCCGATGCCGGCCGTGAGCGAATTGCCGGTCGAAAGGGAGATGTCCTCGGTGACGATGCTCGTACAGTTGTCGGTGAGTATCGAAGTATAACCGCCGAAACTGATCGCGGAACAGTTGAGGCGGGCGGCGGTTTTAACCGCCTTCTCGATTTTTTCGTTCAGAATGGCCGTATCGCCGTTACGCAGGTGCCTATATGCGATGTCCGAGTTCACCATAAGCGGTATCGAATGCAGGCAGACAACCTCCGATGTGGCCGACTTGACCATGACCTGCTCGAACAGCTGGGGATCGATTTCAATGTACGTTTTTTCTATGAGCCTGCCGATCTCCTCGTCGGTAAACATCGAAAGGCTTTCGTCAAAGAGCTTGAAATGCGAATTCTCGATGATGAATGCGGTGAAGGCGACATTTTTTGCGAAAGGGGGGATTTCGGGCCTCTGGTTTTTTTTACGAAAATCGACGATCTCGCGCTTCGACTGCGGCGTCGATTTACCAATTATGTACTTCGAGAGCTCGTAGGCGTTCTGCTTGTAGATGATCTCGCAGAGCCTGTCAAAAGCCTCAATGACCCTTGAACAGTCTGCGGCGGTTACATAGCCCGAGGGCTCGATCCTCAGCGTGATCTTGTTGTTCAGGGTGGGAGCGATTCTGATCCGGTGTTCATTGAGAAGGTAACCCGCGATCACGTATCCGAGGTGGTCCTGTCGCGAAAACGCCTGAATGCACCTGGAGGAAGAGTTCCCCTGATCGGCGAATTCGATCCCGATCATGAGCCCCCATCCCCTCACTTCATCGAGAACTCCGGGGTATTTATTTTTAACCTCCCTGAGACCCGACACGAGCTGCTCGCCGCGCTCACGGCAGTTCAGCAGGAGGCCCTGGTCCGTCTCGAGTATTTCGAGCGATGCGATGGCCATGGCCGAACTGTAGTCGTCCTCGGCGAAGGTCGAGGTGTGCAGGTGGCCGAATTTTTTCTGGTACAGGTCCTCCCTGACCAGGAGCGCGGAAATCTTGCTCATGCCGCCGCCGAGGCTTTTTGAAAGCAGATAATAATCAGCGTAGACTCCCGTCTGCTGCGAATAGAGGAACGTGCCTGTCCTGCCCATGCCGCACTGGATTTCGTCGAAAACCAGTGGAAATCCGTACTGCCTGGAGACCTTGCGGGAATACTCCAGAAATTCCTTCGAAACGGCGCGTATCCCGCCTTCTCCCTGAACGGGCTCGACGAACATTCCCGCCACCGACGAAATGTCGATGGATTCGATAGCGAGATAGCCGTCATTTCGGACATACGGCTTGAAAAAAACCGTCATCGACGATGAAATGAAATCGTCGAGCGCCTTGAAATCGCCGTCATCTATGAACGCGACATCGATACCGAGCAGTTCATACGGAGTGCGGTACTCACGGTTGTGCGTCATTTTGACGGCCCCCGTGCTCTTTCCGTGAAACGAACGCGACATGCAGATATACGCAGGTTTTTTCAGCAGCGCGTCCTCGTTGTGCCGGAGTATCCTCTTGAAAAAATTATCCAGCTCGTTATCGGTGTCGGCCTCGATTTTCACACGCATGGAGTTAAAGGCGGTCCTGTCGATCTTGACTTCACCCTTCGCGATCCTTTCTTTGATCCTGATTGTCTGTTTCTTGATTTCCCTGAGAAGCTTTTTCAGATTCTCGATTCTCTGGTGCTCGGAATGTTTGATGGCAGCCTCGACGCATTCGGCGCCTGTCGACGCGAGCGTCACGATATAGCCGCTCCCGATGATCGATTTGAATATTCCGCCGAGCTTCTCGCACAGCAGAGATGCGTTTCGCCTCACGCTCGCCTGGACCAGAAACGGCACGTCGGCATCGAGCAGTTCGTGCATCTTCATCTTGAGCCGCGGATTATTGTGGCCGAAAAACGTCGCTCCATACCCGCCCAGGCAGTCGAGCACCTCCACCTCGGAACCGTCATCGTCGAAATAATAGAGATGGTCGCCGCTCCCCCGGTGAAATATCTTGTCGAGGTTCACGCTGCGAAGCATTTCCATCGTTCTCGGACGCGTATAATGATGGTATTTTTCGTTGATTGATTTCATTGCCGTATAACACCCAATAGCTGATTTTTAACGGGAAAACGCATTAATTTTCATGGAACCGTGTTCTATACAAATTTATCAAGTTATATTTTAAAAAAATCATGATTATGATCGATTTGGCTCTTTTATTGGAAATCACGGCGCACGGCTATAGTCATAATATCGCATAACGCGCATTCTGTTATTCCCTTTAATCCTTCACTCGAACCGGGAATAATTTCCGGTCAAGTTCGCGGGTGCGCGCCCGGCCCGGGGCGCATCGGGCCCTGCAGCGCCCATAATTCTGCTTGACCGGATTTACGATGGGGGTGATAAAATTGAATCGTTGAGGGAAAAATGCAAATGAAAGGAGATCGTGATGGATTGCATATTCTGTAAAATAATCTCGGGAGAGATCCCCTCTGAAAAAGTCTACGAAAACGCATCGGTGTACGCTTTCAGCGACATTCATCCCCTGACCCCCGTCCATGTCCTTGTCGTTCCGAAAGTCCATATAAAGAACATTGACGATATAAGCGAAGAGAACGGCCGGGTCATGTCAGACCTGTTCGCCGCGGTCAATGAAATTGCCGCGATGAAGGGACTCAGGGAAAAAGGCTACCGGGTGATCATCAACAACGGAAAAGCCGCCGGGCAGGAGGTCTTCCATCTCCACATGCACATTCTCGGGGGCAAGGAAGACCTTGGCGGGATGCTTGCCTAGGGGAAAAGATCGGCTTCCTTGATTTTCAGTATCCTGGCGCATTTTTTCTTGAACCTGTCATTGGGTTTCTGAAGCCCTTTCTCCACCTTCGAAAGATATGACGGCGAGCATCCTATCAGCTGGGCCAGGTATTTCTGCTTGATCCCCTTTTCGCACCTGTTGCTCCACAGGTTGTTGCCCGAATTCCCGGGAAGGTTTTTCGAATTCCCCTTGTGGGGCTTGTCGGGAAAAATTTCGTCCACGGGAAGGCCGAGGTATGACGCGCACGCATCTTTGAACGCCTCGTTCGGCTCCTGGATGCCCTTTTCGATCTTGCATAGATAAGACGGCGAGACGTTGAGCGCCTGGGCCATCGCCTTCTGCATTATCCTGCGCTGCCTCCTGATGATGGGAATGATCGTGTGCACTGCCGTCTCCTATCTGCCGGCCTTGTCCATGTCAAGGTTCACGTTGAACTGGAAGGATTTCACTGTTTTATTGCCCGCGAAATCCGCCGCGATGATTTCGAGGTCATTGGGACCCTGCCGGTAGGTGAGCCCGTCGATCTTGTAATATCCCTCGGGGTCGTACAGGCTTTCGAAGGTCCTGCCAGAGGCCAGAATATTTTTACCGGACGATACAAGCCCGTCGAAATCCGCTGAAAGCGCCTGCTTCCCGTTGAAATTCGCCCTGATCGAATATATGCCGAGCTTCTCTCCCCCGGTCGCCGAATCGAAGATCTTCACCAGCAGCGGGTAGTGGCTCGTGAGACGGATCGTCGACCTGTCGCGAATGATGACGTATTTGTCTTCGATCTTCAAGCACATTTCGCCGATCTCGGGACTTTTCAAATCGGCATATGGCGGAAGATAAGGCAGAAGATTCTTCGAGGACCTCGTCATGGGGTCCATTATGGATACATGAAGGTGCTTCGCGAAAGAATGCCCGGTGTTGCCAATATAACCGAGCGCTTCTTTTGCCGGCAAGTCCCGTTTGAGCGAAAGCCCGTCCTGAAGATGCATGTATACCGAGAATCCTCCCCGGTGAGCGATGATTTTATAGTTCCCCCCGCCGGGATAATTGTCTTCGGGGAAAAGCGCCTTGTCCCACAGGTACACAAGCCTTCCCTGCTCCAGAGGATAGACCGCGTCGCTTGAATTCGAGATGAGGTCGATACCGTCATGGAAATGGTCGGCCCGGGATTCTCCGTATGTCGATGTGAGACGCGCGTTTTCGACCGGCCACTGGAACGACAGATTCGAAAGCGCCAGTATCAGAAATGCGCATAAAAAAGAAAAATCAGTTTTCATTGTCCGACTCCTTGTCTGAATCATCGGCCTTATCTCCTTTCGGTTTTACATGCAGGCGGCAGAAAACCCCCGGCTCCGTTCCCGAATAGAAGAGCTGGACCGCCGTGCGCGGACACTGGCCCTCCCGGCCCGAGACTTCTCCCGAATCCAGGCATATCGTTTCACGCGACAGTCCGTCCGCAGGAAAGGAAAAATCCGATGGAAGACCGCCCTGGCCGGCATACGATCTTTCGATGTATTCACCCCATACGGGCGCAGCCACCACGCCCCCGGCCCTACCCTCGCCGAGCGAAATGGCGCCGGCCTTGTTGCCGATCCATACAGCGGTGACGAGGTTCGGCGCATAGCCGACGAACCAGGCGTCGACGTAATCCGCGCTTGTCCCGGTCTTGCCCGCGACCCTGAACGGGATGGCCCTGCCCGCGACCGCTCCGTAGGCCGTGCCGCCCGGCTCGCATACTCCGGTGAGCATGGAAACCGTCACGGCAGCGGCGCGCGGATCGATGACCGTGCGTCCGCCGCTTCTCATTTTATCGACCCTTTTCGCGACCTCGGCGGCGTTGTCCCAGACCATTGTGCCGTTGTAGTCCTTGACCGACTGGATGCCGAACGGCTCGAAGGCCCTGCCCCCGCTCACCAGCACGGCGTGCAGAACGCAGTTTTCCATCGGCGATACTTCATAGGCGCCCAGGGCGAGCGAGAGCGTCCGGCCGAAGCGGGTCTCGATTTCGGATTCGGGGACGCCCAGGGCCCCGCACATGATCTCGAAAAGACGGGAGTACCCGGCCCGCTGTAGCACCTTCACCGCGACCACGTTTATCGACCTGACGAGCGCCTCCCGCGCGATGATCTCGCCGACATGCCCGCCGTCGTAATTTTTCGGGACGTATCCGCCCTCGAATTCGGTCTCCTCGTCTACGATGACGGTCGAGGGATTTATCTTGCCTTTCTCAATTGCGGCCGCATAAATGATCGGTTTGATCGACGATCCCGGCTGCCGCCGTATCTGGGAAACGTTGTCGTTCTGGTTGGTCACCGTAAACTCGGAGCCGCCGACATAGGCGAGGACCTCACCGGTGAACGGGTCAAGGGACACCAGCGCGCCCTCGATGTTACCGGCCTTTTCGAGCTCGCGCTCGGCCCATTTTTTATTGCGATGGGCGGCGGCCCTCTGCCGGTGATAATCCCGCTGAGCGGTTATTCCCTTTCTGAGGCACTCGAGTGCGATGTCCTGCAGCCTTCCGTCGATGGTCGTGTAAATCTGGAGCCCGCCCTTCTTGAGCGTTTCCTCTCCGAAGCGCTCGATCATCACACGCCTGATCTGCTCGTTGAAGAAGGGGGCGCGGTTGATCCGGTACGAGCTGTAGATCGAGCTGCCGATGAGCGAGGATACGGCCCTGCCCTCTCCGTCGAACTTGACATCCCATTTCGACAGAAATGCGCTCATCTGGTATTCGGCCCTTCCGGCGGCGATATAGCCGGCGTCCTCGAGGGAGCGCAGGATGCGCCTGGTCTTTATGACCGAGGCATCGAGGGCCGACAGCGGCGAATAGGATTTGGGGCTGGATATGGTCGCCACGATCATGGCGCATTCGACCTCGTTCAGCTCGCGCACGGACCTGGCGAAGAACATCTTGGAAGCGGCCTCGACTCCGTAAGCGCCGTTGCCGAAATAGATGAGGTTCAGATACATGGACAGGATGTCCTGCTTGTCGTACCGCTTCTCGATCTCCCGCGCGCAGAAGGCCTCGTACACCTTGCGCTTGAAGTTCCGCTCCATGTCGGTGAACAGCACCTTGGCGAGCTGCTGGGTTATGGTGCTGCCGCCCTGAACCACTGACATGCTGGCGATATTGGCGAGCACCGCCCTGAAAATCCCCCTGTAGCTTACGCCACGGTGACTGTAGAAGTCCCTGTCCTCGCTGGCTATCACCTCCTTGACGAGCCAGTGCGGGATGTAATCGTACGGCACGATCTCGCGCTTCTGCTCGAAAAACTCCCCTATGATGTCGCCTTTCCTGTCGTAGATGCGCGTGGGGATGTCTACGACCTTGGCCCCGAGATCGACGTCGCTGTAGGAGTAGGACGATCCCTCGTGGAGCTCCTCGGTGCGGTCGATGAGCTTCTTGTAGCGCGACAGCTTCTCGAGCGCTTCGTCGCGGTCGCCGATCCAGGCCGCGTATATCGCGATGGAATAAACGGCCATGCCTGCGGCCAGGACCGCAGCAGCGTACAGGATCATCCTCCTGCGGCGCAGAAGGATCCCGGCGAAAGACGCGATATTTCTCATCAATGTGCGCAGGAACTCCACGGTATAATCCGATCACTCTGTTGAATATTTTTTGCCTGAAAGCTGGCCGCAGGCCCCCGAGATGTCGGCGCCGAGGCTTTTTCTTATGGAAATGGGCACGTTCATAATTTCCAGCTCCTTCACGAAATTGTCAATCTCTTCTTGGCCCGGGGCGCCAAAAGCGTCGCTACCCGGATTGAGGGGGATGAGGTTCAGCTTGATCCTTCCGTATTTGAACATTTTTTTCAAGCGCCGGGCGTCATCGCGGGATATGTTGTCCCTGCGCATGATATACTCGATGGTCAGCCGGTTCCTGGAAACCGGAAAAGTCCTCCCCAGAAGAGCGATTATTTCGGCAAACGGATATTTCTTCTCGACCGGCATTGAATGGGCGCGTTTTTCCGGGTCGGTGTCGTTAAGGGATATGGCAAGATTGTAGGGCTGCTTTTCATGCATGAAGCGTTCGAGACCCCCCAGTATGCCGCACGTCGATATGGTGATCTTCCTGACCGAGATATGGAAACCGAAGGAATAATTCATGATTTCGGCCGCCCTGATCACGTTATCGTAGTTCATGAACGGCTCGCCCATGCCCATGAACACGATATTGTTGTTTTTGAGCCCGGTAAGCCTTCTGACATGGCACAGCTGGTCGAGGATCTCCCCCGTCTCGAGGTTGCGCCTGAACCCGATGCGCGCCGTGGCGCAGAACACGCAGCCCATGGCGCACCCGACCTGGCTCGAGATGCACACGGTGAGCCTGCCGTCATCGGTCCCCTCGCTTTTCAAAAGGACGGATTCGATATAGTGGCCGTCAAAGGTCCTGAAGAGATACTTCTCAGTGCCGTCGCTCGGAGAAACGCGGTGTTCCTCCAGTGACAGGGGTGAAACGATGAACAGCGAATCCAGTTTTTTCCTGAGCTCCTTCGAGAAATTGGTCATCTCGTCGAACGAGGTGACGTTCCTCTCGTAGAGCCAGTTGAAAAGCTGCCTTGCACGGTAGTCTTTTTCGCCGACTGATGAAAAAAACGAGGAGACTTCCTCGTAGTCGAGGCTCTTTATGAATTGTTTGTCAGGCTTTTTCATGGTGTTTCGGATTCGTGCCGGTGTTGCCGGTTCAATCCGGCGATCACCTCATACAATGCACGACTCCTTTCGTCAAGAAAAGAATTCCCTAGTCCATCAATCGCGCGGGGGGCGCCCATCCTCCGAATATCTTTTCAAGACGCCCGGCGACGCCTATCGTTACATGGTCGTTCCAGTGATTTGAAATGACCTGTACTCCCAGTGGAAGCCCTTTCCCGTTCAGACCGACCGGCACCTGCGTGGCGGGCAGTTCCATCACGTTAAATATACCGGTAAAATAGAAGTTGAAAGCCCTGATGAGGGTATCGTAATGCCTCGGCGCCGCATACGGGAACGAGGGAAAAAGAATGATCCCCTTGTCCCCGAGCGCATCCGCAAGCTTCGCCCTGAGCCTGATTCCTATTGAAGCGAATTTTTTTATGGCTTCAGGAGTATATTTGCCGAAATCCTCGAGAAGGACGACATTTTTAATCGGCATGGTAAAATCAGACGCCCCGACAAGCCCCTTGATCATCTCCCATACGATGTTTATTTTCTTCCCGTCAGACATCATCTCCCTGAACGTCTGCGTACTTCCCTCGTGTACCATGGAAACCCAGATCGGAAAAGCGTGCTTCAGGAGATCGATTCTCAGAGTCCTGATCCTGGCGCCCTCCTTTTCAAGCTCCCTCGCGCAGTCCTCCCGCGCCTTCAGCATCTCGCCAGAGACCGGCGATATGTAAAAATTCTCAAGCCCGTCCAGGAGGATGACATCGATATCCCTGATCCTGATCTTCGTGTGATCGTGAATCTGGCGTTTCTCACAGGAGGTGTCCACGCCGTCCGGACCGGCCAGTATTTTCAGCAGAGGCATGAGGTCCTCGGCGCGCCGGGCGAGAGGCCCGAAAGTCCCGTATTTCTGCACCTGCCCGGACGGCAACGGGAAGTGACCCGTGCCCGGGACAAGGCCGCCGGTCGGCTTGTGCCCGAAAACGCCGTTGAAGAACGACGGCAGCCGGATGGAACCCGCGATGTCCGAACCGAGTCCGAACGGCGAACCTCCGGCGCCGATGATCGCGCCTTCGCCGCCGGAGCTGCCTCCGGCAATGCGCTTCGGGTCGTACGGGTTATTGGTGCGGCCGTATATGTTGTTATACGTCTCGACCCACATGCACAGCTCGGGAACATTGGTGACCCCGAGCGGAATTGCTCCGGCCTTTCTGAGCCGCGCGACGCAGGCGGCGTCGGCGTCGCCGATAACGTTTTTCCTCGAAACGAGTCCGGAGGTGTTGGGCATGCCCCTGAGGGAGAAGGCCTCCTTGATGGTGCAGGGAACCCCGTGGTACACCGGGAGGCCGCTTTTGGATCGTGACCGCAGCATTCTATCGGCCGCGTCTGCTTCCTTTCTCGCTTCATCGAAGCGTCCGGCCGCAACGGCGTTGATGACCGGATTCACCTTTTCAATCCTTGCGATGTGGATTTCGACCGCCTCCCTGGAGGAGATTTTCTTCTCCCGGATCATCCGTGCGATCTGGAGGCCCGAACATGTCAGCAATTTTTCCATCATGACACCTCTTCGCGTCAAATACAGGATCATGCCTGTGAATTGATAAATGAATGCAAAAAATACGGACACTGTCAATATGAATTTATGCGGGTATGAAGTTATGCGTCACTGTTTCCTGGAGAAACGGGGAGATTCGGGTCATTTGATATTTCCCGTTTTCTCCCCGCGCCGAAGCCTGCCGGAACGGAAAAAGAGCCGAATCAGCTTTTTACGACAGCCGGCGCCGCGATCTCTTTCAGGTCAACAGAACTCACCATTTCCGATATTTCCCTGGCGTGTTCCATGAGAGCATGGGCCGTCCTGGTGAGTTCGTTTGCGACCGCCACGTTCTGCTGGGTGATCTCGTTAAGCTGCATCATTCCGCTGTTCACCTGCTGTATCCCGGTGTTCTGCTCCTGTGAAGCGTTGTAAATCTCCTGGACCAGCATAGCGGTTTTTTTTACGTCCGGGACGATCTTCATGAGGATAGTCCCGGCCCGGTCGGCGACTGTAGTGTTGCGCGAAGCCAGGCTGTTGATTTCCTGTGACGCGCTCTGGCTTTTTTCTGCGAGCTTGCGCACCTCGCCGGCGACGACTGCGAATCCTTTCCCATGCTCGCCTGCGCGCGCCGCCTCTATGGCCGCGTTCAGGGCAAGGAGGTTCGTCTGGTAGGCGATGTCCTCGATCAGGCCGATCTTCTGCGTTATCTGGTTCATGGCGTCCAGGGTTTCCTTAACAGCGGCTCCGCCCTCCTCGGTGCGTTCGGCCGTGACTTGGGCTATCTGGTCCGTTTCCTTCGCATTGTCCGCATTGGTGGCCACTGCGGCGCTGATCTCCTCCATGGACGAGGTTATCTCCTCGACGCTGGCCGCCTGGCTGCTTGTGCCTTCGCTCAGGCTCTGCGCCGTGCTCATCAGCGTGGTGGATGAATCGGTGAGACCGGCTGCAAGGCTCTGCGCCGAATTGAGGATGCCCGTCAGGATGTCCGTCTGTTTTTTGTTTTCCTCGGATTCTTTCTCCGCCCTTTTAAGTGCGTTATTTGATATCGTTGTTATCGCAATTGACAGAAGGTATATCAGGACGAACATGAATACCGGGTAGGCCGTCCCGCGGCCCGCGTAATCCCGGAAAGCCGGTTCAAGCAAATCCCTGCTGCTAATGAAGAAAAGAAGCCATCCTATCGTAAAAAGAAACGCGGTTAGCGTTATGACAATCCTGGTGGCAAATAAAGCAGCCAGAACAAGAACGAAATACGAAAAATGCAGAATAGCAACAAAAGGGGCGAAAGTCCCCTTCTGAGAAAATGCATACAGGATCACTATTATTGCCAGGCTTAAAATCATGAAATGCGCTGCAAACTGGAATCTTCCGATTTTCAGGATGAAGAGCACCAGGAGAAAAATTACTATCGCTATGCAATAGGTCATTGCGGCCCTGACCACATTATCGCTCAGTCCGAGAACTACAGTGGCGATGGCGAGAATGACGAACACCGCAGCGAACACCATCGCCACGTACATGAGGGCCGCGGCCTTTTGCCGGATGATGAACGATGCATTGGGGTATCTGCTTAGAAAAAAATCCTTCAGGTTCATATCGAGACTCCTCCCATGCGACAAACGTTGTCGAAAAAGAATGACTATAAACTGTATTATTATAGCACGGAATTATTTCATAACAAATTGTTTTTTCGGGGATAGAAGACCGGGCGGCTTAATGAAATATCTGCCGCAGGGGTTTAAAAGGCGCAGTAACTATCGCTGAAACGCCGCAGCGTCGCGGGAACCATCGGGGAACGGTCATCAGGCGGAGTAAGAAGCCGCGCGCTGAACACGTCGAACCCAGAGGATAGCCGCGGTTTTGACGAAATCCTCACGATGAGGGTGAAGTTGTTTACTTCTTGCCATCCCGCACTTCCTTGAGCTCGAAAAGGGCCATCTTGTTGTCGGGGTCTATGTTGACGACGCGCTCGAAGGTCCGCACGGCGTTCTCCATGTCGCCCTTTTTCTTGTAGGCCATGCCCTGGGCGAACAGCGCGTTGGAGAAGTTCGAATCGATCGCGAGTGCGCGGTCGAAAAATTCGACCGCGTTGTCGTAATCCATCATCTGGTAGTATGACGCGCCGCCGATATAGAATGCGTACTTGTTGCGCTTGTCTTTTTCGACATATTTTTCGACAACAGCGACGGCCCTGCTGTAGTTGTTGACCCTGAAATAGTTCTTGGCCAGATTGTAGAGTATCTTCTGGTTGTCGCGGAACTTCATCAGCCCCTTCTCCAGGGCCTCGATCGCCTCGTAGTACTTGTGCGAATTGACGAGTCGTTTGGAATCCTTGATGATGCTCACGGCCTCGTCACGGGAAAGCTCGATCACCAGTATGGTTATATCGTCCTCGACGCTCGCGCTGCCGATATGATTTTCAAGATCGTCTATGATGGCGTCGCAGAATTCCTCGAGGGGCAGGTTCCGGTGCTGGAACACGGTCTTCTCCAGCCTCCTGTTCGAATACTCCTTGCGGTCGGCGTTGATCGCTTCCGGAATACCGTCGGTGTACAGGATGATGCGGTCTCCGTATGCAAGCTTCACCGACTTCTCCTCGTATGAGTCGCGGGCCTCTTCGATCGCTCCGATGAAAAGTCCGTTGGTATCGAGGAGGTCCACCTGTCCCGCCTCGGTCCTCAATAAAATGGCCTTCTGGTGGCTTGCATTGGAATACACAACGTTGTATTCGTCGTCGATGACGACCATGAAGCAGGTCATGTAGTCCTGGGTCCGAACGTGGTCGAGGATGCTCTGGTTGACCTCCTGGAAAATACGCTTCGGCGAATCATTCTTGAGCCCGGCGTTGCCGAAGGATATCTTTGCCATGGTCGTTACGAGGGCAGCGGGAATACCGTGGCCCGAGACGTCGGCGATCATGACGCCGAGCTTGTCGCCCTTGAGCTGATGGACGTCGTAGAAGTCGCCTCCAATCTTTTCCATGGCGATATAGCGGACGGCGAACTTGAGCTCGTTCCAGTCCTCGATGTTGCCCGGAAGGATGCTCCTCTGAATGACGCTTGCCATATCAAGCTGCTTCTGTATCTGGTCGTCACGGACCTTCAGGTCGGCGAGGGCGCTCTGCAGCTCCATGGTCCGCTGCTCCACCTTGCTCTCCAGGTTCTTGCGGTGGCCGTCCATTTCCCTGGCCATATCCATGAGCGCCTGCTCGATCGTGACGATCTCTTTTTCGAGGGAAATAAACCTGAAACCGGCCCTTCCGCCGGCGGCGATTTCCCTCGTGACCCTGGACATGTCGCTCAGCACGTTGACGATCGACCTGGTTGTTATGAGCATGAGTACGAGACATGCCATGATCGCGATAAAAAAATACGCCACAATGACCCAGGGGCCGTATTCCTCGAAAGTGCCCCTTTCGAGAAGCGCGGCGAACGTCAGCAGGACGATGATCATGAGGATGATCAGGAAACCGAATTTGACCCTCACGCCGATGAGCGCCCGGGGCTTCACGCTGAGGCCGTTTTTCAGAAGCTGATTGTAGTAATAGGTGCGCTCGTTGTTGGTCAGCGACTCGGTAAGAAGATAGCTCGACATTCCATACAGAATCATGATGAATATGATCGACAGCGTTACCGTCCTGAATATGGTTTTCAGTTCATCGATGGTGCCGAGGTTGCTCACCTTGACCGCATACAGGGAAACGAGAATGATGATGACGGCTATAAAAAATATCCAGAAAAGGGAATGCGCAAGATTGTGAAGCGGCAGGTCCGAAAAAGCGCCGTAGAGTTTCTTTATTTCCTCAATATCAGTCTCTTCTCTCTTCTTGAATCCTTTGTTGATATAGCGGTGAAGGGACATGAGCGCCGGGATTCCCAGCGGAGTGAGGAGGCCGAAAACGATATAATGCCCCAGGGAAGCGACGATAATCGGCGGGATAGCCACGAATTTCATAAAAAAGAAAAACCTGTCGTAAGGGAAATAGTTGAAAGCGGTGCCCATAAGCACCCCGAAAACACCGACAACCCAGCCGAAAAAGACCGTATACAGCGATATGGCGAAAGTATAACTGATATTGCGTGCAATAAAATAGAAGAATCTCATCACTGTACCCTGTAAAAGTTAAGATTACAATTCATCAATACCGCCGGAATGTCAAAATAAAAACAATCCTGTCCGAAATTTACTCGCGGACCCGGGCATCCACAGTATCAATTTCGGGAAGGTTGCGAAGTAATATTACAATTTTATCACGGTCAGGGATGCTCTTTATCGGTGGGAAGAGCGTTCCTTACACAGCGAAAACCGGCCACGAAATCATTGTAAAGAGTCGGCGCGCCGCCCACTTCACGGTTTGTAGACCGGGACTTGAACCGGTCGCTCAGGTAATCGCCCCCGCGTAAAACCTTGTACTGAGTCCCGTATTTCGAATTTATCTTGCGGTTGCCCTTGTAGGGCCTGTACCAGCTCGCGGTCCACTCCATGGCGTTTCCCGACATGTTCATGGCGCCGAAAATGGAGGCCCCGCCCGGCAGAGAATCCACAGGCACCAGGCTCCTCGTTTCAAGGCTGTTTGCCCGTTTTATTCCTATCCCGGTATTAGGGCTTGACCAGAATTCGGCGGTATTGGCCTTCTCCGCGTCAAAGCGGTCTCCCCAGGGATACACGAACGAAGGGCCCGAGGGCTCGTCGATGGCGATGGTCATCCCGCGGGCGGCCTTCTCCCATTCCTCTTCCGTGGGCAGGCGCTTCCCCGCCCACCTGGCATAGCCGAGCGCCTCGTTGTAGGTCGCCAGGACCGGGTAGGCGGCCCTGGCCCCGTCAAACGATTTGCCGTCCCATGAGCGCGGCGCCGGGACGCGGGTCGATTTCATGTACCTGTAATAATCACCGTTCGAGACTTCATGCCTGTCCATGTAAAATGACGGGAGAAAAATCAGCTGCTCCGGATATTCGTCCCTGTCGCCGGTATTGCACCCGAAGTAGAATTTTCCCTCGGGGATGAGGACCATCTCGCGGCCGTCCTGGGGTGTTACGATGGTCTTTATATATACGACCGGCATGTCCCGCTGTCGTTCGTCGTAATCGCTCTTGTACGGGCCCCGGAAAATGACGAGGGCCACGTCGTCGCCGGCCTTGAGGTCGTCCCGGGCCGGATCGGTGAAGGAGTAAAAACACTCGGCCTTCGCGGTAAACCCCTCCCTGCCGCCGGGACCGACTGACAGCACTTCGACTGAACCGACCGCTTCCCCGTTCCTCATGATGAGATAGGTCGTTTCCGCTGGCTTGTCCCTGAACAGGACCGTTATGCGGCTTCCCTTCCTGATCGATTCTATCTTTCCGAGAAGGTCGTACTCGGCCGCGGCCGCAGCCGCAGCGGCGGTCATTGCGAGCAGAAGCGCGGCGCATGACAAAAACTTATTAATTGCATTCATGAAATTCATGTATCATCTCCTTGACGCCCTATGCCCGCGGGGAGCAGGATTCATGACTGGAACACCGCCCGGTCGGGCAGTCTCAGACACGAGATCGGGCCGCCGTAGATCACGCCCGAGTCGACTCCGATGATATTGCGCTTGTCGTCAATGTACACGCTGTCGGGCCTGTGAAACAGGGAGGTGGGAGTATGGCCGAAAACCACCGTCTTTTCCCATTTCATGTCGGCCCTGAAAAACGATTCGCGTATCCAGAGCAGGTCCCTCTCGGACTGTTCCTTCATGTTATTAATTTTCGGATTAAGGCCCGCGTGAACGGCAATAAAATCCTCCCCTTCGTAATACAGAAGGAGTTTTTCCATGAAATCCATATGCCTCGCCGGGAGCCTGAAAGAGCCGCAGTTGCGGATATAGCTCGCCATCGTCGCCTCGCCGCCGTTGACGAAGTAGATGTCCCGCACGTCGCCGCCGCCCAGATATTTCAGGAGCATATCCTCATGATTGCCCTTCAAAAATACCGCGTTATGGGCCTTCGCCGCCGATATGAGATATTCGATCACCTCGAATGAAAATCCGCCCCTGTCGATGTAATCCCCGAGAAAGACCAGGGTGTCGCCATGCTCGAGCTCGGCTTCGATCTTGCGCATGAGGGAAAGCAGCTTATCCAGATACCCGTGAATGTCGCCGATGAAATAATTCATTGCAGGCCGGCTGGGTGCGGGAATCACGTCCCGCCCTGAGACCCATCCCCCTCCAGAGCGTTTACGATCCGGTCAAGGTCGAACGGCTTGATCAGCGGAATGACTCCCTCCGCGAGATAATCTCCGACCGGAACATCGGCTCCGTGTATGAGTATGACCCTTGAGCAGCCGCCAGCCCACTCGCGGAACGACGAAGATGCGATCCTCTTGCGGTGCAGCGTCGCCAGGTCCGCAATTACCGCCTTGCAGTCCTCTTCACGCTGCTTATCGAGGGAAGCGATGTCTGTTTTCTTTATCCTGTAGCCGTTTTCATGAAGCATCTCGCCGATGAGCATTTCCAGGATGAGGTCGTCGGTCACAAGGAGGACGAGGCCTTCTCCGGTCTTGGCCGTCTGGAGGGATTCATTGATCCTTATTTCGTTCATTAAGTTGTGAAATTCCATCGTGGGGAAGGTGATCGTTATCCCCGTGCCGGTGTTTCCGTACCCCGTTGAAAAAACCTTCACTATCGCCCCGATGTTCCTCAGAGTGTACAGGGCGAAATCGATTCCAATGCCCATACGGTATTCCCTGCCGCTCAGGTACGGGAAAAAAGCCTTCTGCATCCTGTCTATGCCGGGAAACGCAGGTAAAAGTCCGCCGAACCGTATATTGATGGTCACGCTGGATTTGTCCTCCGCGACAGTCACATCGCAGCCCGAATGTTCGTCCATGAAAACCATGAACGCGAGAATGATCGTGATCAGGGAATTTCTCAGTTTCTTTCTCGAGGTCATCACGATGGAGTGATCCCTGTCGAATGATACGATTATTTTTTTGTTCCTGTCGAGCGACGACGTTTCCCTGACGACCTCGTTGATCAGCACATTGACCTCGATCTCCTCGAAAGGATCATCGAAAACCATGGACCTGAAGTCGTAATCGTCGCTGAGAAACGACGTCGACACCACCATGAGCGACCGCACGATGCTCTTGTAATCATCGGGGACATCGTTTCCGAACCATGCGGACGCATTGTCGATGAGCAGGTCAATGTTCTTGTACAGCAGTTCAAGAAGGGCGACCCTTCTTAACTCCTGTTCCTGTCTCATTCTCGTCAGGGTGTTGTTGATAATTTCTTCGATGTCCATTTGGAAACGACCCCACCGTCCTTGTGGGTTTCAATAATAATACTCAAAAATCCCTGTTTTGTCCAGCATGTGCACGAATCAGCACAGGATCCACGGCAGCGCGATCTCCGGCACTACGTTCTATTTATAGTATCCCGATATATCGGCATAGAGGCGGGCCATTATCCGCTGCCCCTTCGTAGGATCGGCCGCGTTGAGAACGCCGAAAATGTAATCCTTATATACCGCCATGAAGACGAGGCGCTCCCCGTCGCCCTGCCTGAAATTCATCTGCAGGTTTCCCTCCTTGGTCACGATGTACCCGGGATCCGCGACCCCGAGCATCCTGCCGTAAATTTCGGAAGCGGATGCGTGCGAATCGTAGCGGGAAAAAAACACATAGCTGGGTTCGTCGAACACGATCTTCTTTCTCACGAAAATTTTTTCAGACCCGGGCAACAGGCGGTGGCCCTGGATATAATACACCAGGTCGCCGGTGGAATAATTGTCCGAGAAAGTATAGACATACGACGGGAGCTTGATCTCTTTCGCCAGGCTGCCGATCGCACCCGAAACCGCAGAACCGAAAACGCTGTATCCCTTGACCATGGACATGGTTCCCGCCGACGAGGTTATCTTGATATAGTAGTCGCCTTTCCAGATGAACATGCCCTTCTGTGTGATATAGTAATCCTCGCCTGATTCGAAAAAGACGGTGTCAAATCCCCGCTCGAAGCTGAAAAGCCCGAAACAGTGGAACGATGTCGGGAACTTCACGATTTCAACGAGCGTCGTGACGCTTTGGTCCGATATCGAATGGAAGACTTCCCTTGCGTATCCCTCTGCGCCGAAAATGGCGTACAGCCTGTTTTCTTTCTTGATGTCGCCTGCGGCGATCGATTCCCGGCCCCCCATGAGCCATCCCGGCACATCGGTCTCCCTGGGCAGCAGATCGACAAGCTGCGGAGACGCCGGCTCGAAAACGGTGCAGGACAGGGCGAGGGAAAGGATCATTACGGTCATTATCGCGGCATGTTTCATGGCGTCATTTCCTCCCCGCGGATTTCGGGTCAAGCGCGTCCTGGAGGCCCTCGCCCAGCAGGTTGTACGCGGTGATCGTGATGAATATCGCGAAACCCGGTATCAGGGTGAGCCACCAGGCGAAATCTATGAAGTCCCTGAACTGGTTCAGGATGTCTCCCCAGCTGGGCGTCGGCGGCTGGACCCCGAATCCCAGAAACGAGAGCGAGGATTCGGTTAGTATGGTCGAAGCTATCCCGAACGTGGCCGAAACCAGGACCGGGGCGAGCGAATTGGGCAGGATGTGCCTGAAGATTATCCATGAATCGCGGGCGCCCAGGGCGCGCGACGCCATCACGTAGTCGCCTTCCTTGAGACGAAGGAATTCGCCCCTGACGATCCTTGCGATGCCCGGCCAGCTCGTTATGCCGATCACGACCATGACGCTCGCAAGGCTCGGGCCCCACAGCGCCAGGATGGTAAGTATGAGAAAAAAAGTCGGGAAGCACATCATTATCTCGATCAGGCGCGAGACCACGAGATCGACCGCGCCGCCGTAATAACCGGCCAGCGAACCGACCACGATGCCGATGCTCACGTAAATGAGCACGGCGATGAACCCGACCAGTATCGAAATCCTGGTCCCGTGGATCATGCGGGC
>JAKLIV010000038.1 GCA_022709405.1 Spirochaetota bacterium | reverse complement strand
AACCGTCATATCATCCTGCATCGGATGTAAACCGGTTTTTTTATTTTCATCAGGAAACGATCGCCGCCCTTTCTTTTTTATAATTTTAACCGGATAACGATCCGGATGGTTCCATTTTTTACCGGATGTTCATCGCATGATCAATCCCGCAGAAAACCCTCGATCCAGCAATAAATCGTCTTTTTCATGCCGATTTTTTATTTTTTGGGAACCGCAAGGGGACACCCGGGGTTAACGATTGGATTAATGGATATGACCCAGAGCTTGCATAATATGCGGCATTTTTCAGTGCAGTCAATCGCAAGCTAAAAAACCGGAGACGAGGCGCCTATGGAAAAACGAACGTTGATGTTCATGTCTTTACTGGCGGCATGCCTTTTCGCGTTATCGCCAATTGCCGGGTGCGACGATGTATCCGCGCCCAAAACGTCTAAATCGTCATCGAATACCGATACCGGCACGAACGCCGACGACCACGAGGATGAGTCGGATTACGACGTGCCCGAAACCGTCGGCAATGTCATATACCTGTATGACACCTACATAGAAACCACCGCCACGGGCGTCACCCTGAGCGACGAAGACACCGTTGCCACGATCACCGCATCCGGCGACTACGGCATAACAGGCGCGCTGGACGACGGCCGGATCATTGTCAACGTCGACACGACCGCAGATTCAGGCACCGTAAGGCTTTTGCTTGACGACGCCGACATCACATGTTCATCGAACGCGTCCCTCGACATCGAGAGCGCCGAGAAAACGATTGTCGTCATCAACAGCGGGACAAACACATTGACATCCAGCGGGCTCCCGACCGGGGAGGACGATCCCAATGCCGCGCTTTTCAGCAGGGACGATCTCACGATCTACGGTGTCGACGGTTCACTCGCCGTGAACGGCAATGCCGGCGGCAGCGACGGTATCGGCTGCAAGGACGGGCTCATAATCAACGATGCCTACATCACGGTGAACGCAGCTGATGACGGCGTCAGGGGCAAGGACTATGTCGTGATCGAGGGGGATTCCACGGTATTGAACATCAATTCAACCGGCGACGGCATAAAATCCGACAACGATGAAGACTCGGCCAGAGGATACATCTCCATAGAGGGCGGCGAGATCACCGTGGCCACCGGGGCCGACGGCGACGCGATCGGCGCACAGACCGACGTGATCATCGCCGGAGGAACCTTCGACCTGACCACAGGCGGCACCAGCTCAAGCCTGGGTTCAGATGCCTCGGCCAAGGGAATCAAGGGCCCGGTCACCGTTGACATAGAGGACGGCGCCTTCACCATCGACTCACTGGACGACGCGATCCACTCGAACGCCGACATCGTGATCGACGGCGGGACCTTCAACATCAGCACCTCCAACACTGTGTCCGTCGGCGGGGATGCGATTCATGCCGATTCATCCATTGAAATCAACGGCGGAACCATCACGATCACCAAAGCATATGAAGGCATAGAAGGCAATTACATCACCGTCAACGACGGGACAATCAGCATCGTGGATTCCGACGACGGATTCAATGCTACTTCCGGCTCAGGAGGCGAAGAGGACGATGGAAGCTGGCTTTATATCAACGGCGGGACCATATACATGAATGTCGCAAGCGGTGACGGCCTTGACAGCAACGGCAGCATCGCCATCAGCGGCGGAACCATAATCGCCTACGGGCCGTCCAGCTCGCCGAATGTGGGAATGGACTACAACGGCGCGTTGACCATAACCGGCGGACTGCTGATCGTTACCGGTCCGAATTCAGGAAGCATGATACAGCCTTCGGGCAGCAGCAATTACGGCAGTTCCTCCACCCAGTATTGCCTTAAAGTCACTTCGAGCAGTTTTTCCACATCGTCGTTCTTCCATATTCAAAACGCGTCCGGAGAGGACATTCTTACATTCAAACCCGAAGAAAGCATGTATTATCTCATCTTTTCTTCGCCCGATCTGGCGTCCGGTTCGCATTCCATATACACCGGAGGAACGTACAGCGACGGCTCAAGCATGCACGGGCTTTATACCGGAGGCAGTTATTCCAACTCGGGTTCCGCTAAAAAAACGTTCAGTATTTCGAGCAGATTAACCAGTACATCATTCTGAAACGGCGATAAATCATATTAAATATCAATGATACACATAGAAAGAAATCTCGCCGTTTTCAGGGCGATAGGCCTCGAAAACCTGCAGACGATCAGGCTGATGAAAAGGCATGATACGAAATACCTTTTACACCGGAACAGGCTCTCCTCGGTTCTGGAATACCTCTACGAGCATTATGAAATACTCGAGATAGACAAGAAAAGGTCGTTCAGATATGACACGCTATACTACGATACCGACGACTATTATTTCTACTCCCAGCACCACAACCAGAAACTGAACAGGCACAAGGTCAGGTTCAGGAAATACCTGGACATCGACAGATGCTATTTCGAGGTGAAGTTCAAATCCAACAAGGAGATCACCGAGAAAAACCGCCTCCTGCTCGGCGACTGTGAAGTCGACTGCGGAATGTCCGACAGCCTGAAAGAATTCGCCAGGGCATACATCCCGAACGAAGGCGGTATTATCGTGGAAGGCATCTGCCCCAGGGTGCGCATCGGTTATTCACGCATTACGCTGGCGAACCGGCTTGACAGGGAGCGCCTCACCTTCGACCTGAATCTGAGGTACGACAACGTGAACTCCGCCGGCTGCAGCCTTGACAATCTCGTCATAGCCGAGCTCAAGCAGGGAAGCTTCTCTCGCAATTCACCGTTCATGCAATGCTTCAGGGACATGAGGATCTTTCCGGCGAAGTTCAGCAAGTACTGCACCGGTGTCGCACTGACCGAACGCAACGTAAAAACGAACAGGTTCAAAAAACGACTGCTACAGCTGGAAAAATATCTATAAAAAAGGAGATACGATTCAATGAGCCTCGACAGCCTTCAACTGTACACGCTTTTCGGAATCCAGCTTGTCAACTTCAACGATCTGGGTTATCTGCTTCTGAAATTCGCCACCGATCTGTTTTTTGTACTGATAATCATTCGATTCATTTTTTATTCCCGATATAAAAACAGGGAGTATGTGTTCTCGACCCTGCTGATCAATATCGCCATATTCCTGATCTGCTTCCTGATGGCCACCATAAAGCTCAAGATAGGGTTCGCCTTCGGCCTGTTCGCGGTTTTTTCCATAATCAGGTACAGAACCGAGGCGATACCGATCAGGGAAATGACCTATCTGTTCGTCGCCATAATAATCGCCGTGATCAACGCGCTGTCCGGAACGACGATCAGCTACGCCGAACTCATACTGGCGAACATGATCATAATGCTTACGACCTATTTCGTGGAAAACAACTTCCTCCACAAAAAGGAATTCATCAAGACCATCAAGTATGAAAAAATCGAACTGATCAGGCCCGAGAACTACGACCGCCTGATCGCCGATCTAAAGGAGCGCACGGGGTTCAATGTAAAGCGGGCCGATATCGATTCCATCAACTTCATGAACGACACGGCGACGCTGAAAATCCTCTACGAGTATTCGGACGACAAGACGAAAACCAGGGACAGCGATAAAAAGAGCTGACGCGCCGGAACCGTTGATTCAATGACGCCACTTACGCCATATAAGGCAAATCCATTCGCGCTGGTTTTGGCTTTTGTTTTCATGTCCGGTCCCGCCGTGTCAGCCGGCCGGGCCGGTGAATCCCCGGACGATCCCGAAGTAAAAAAGCCGCTGAAAGCCCCTGAAGTAGGCCTGTACCTCGAAACCGGCTTCGAATACACGGACAATATCTTCTCTCTCTCAAAATCACAGGAATCGACGTATAATTCCGATGATTCAGATAACGAAGCGAACGGCCGCTTTAAATACATGGAATCCCTGTCCGACTTTATAATCAGGGCACGGGCAGGGCTGAAACTCAAAAAGAAATTCAAGGGATTCGGCGATTTTCGTTTCGCGACATGGCTGAGATACAACTATTACATTCGGAACGAAAAATGCAGCTATCCGGAAGTCAGGGTCAAGTTCGAGCAGGAAATTCTGAAGTCCGGCACGATCGGCATCGAGGGAGGCTTCGAATACGGGCTCTTCAAGAAAAATTACCTGGCCGCGGTAAATGATGCAGACGGAGACGGCTACATCGGCAAATCCGAGCGCGATTATTCGCCTGCGGTGTACAATCAATACGAGTCGCTGCTGCGATATGAATACGACTTCTTCAGAAAAAAGAAAAAATCGAAAATATCCTCCCTCGTCATAGAGCCGTTCGTCGGATGCCGGTTCCGTAAATTCAATCAGGCATTCTCCAACCGCAACCAGAATATTCTCACCTGCGGTCTCGGGCTTAATTTAGGGATAGCCTCGATGATCAATATTGAAACCTCATACGCGTATGAAAGGATGTTCTGCCCCGGCAAGGATGAAATCGTTCTGTTCGACGAAAAAAATCACGGGCTTGACGTCAATGACGACGGGGACCTGCACAACAACGCCCTGCTGATCACGGGAATCGACAGGTCATGCGATCGTCACACCTTCGGGTTCCTGACATCGTTGAACATCAGGCGCACGGTCACCCTTTTTCTCGGATTCAAGATGCGGAAAACGATATATGCCGCCGGGAACAGGCTCGACATCTACAGGCACGGCCAGGACGAGGACTACAGACAGATCAGGGACGGGATCCGGCTCGATTTCATGAAAGACCTGTCTGCCATGATGGAATGGACGAATACCGCCGAAGAAGACGTCGACAACGGGCCATCCGAGGAAAATAAGTTTTCCGTGTCGGTAAAATACGATTTCATGTAATTCGTATTAAAACTTCTGGCTAAAAATAATAGCTCAATCCCGCGTAGTACATGAACGGCTCCTCGAACGCCTCGAAGTCCGAAGTCTCGGGCGCGCCGTCAAAAGCGAAGCCGAACATGATCCCGCCGTACACGTCGAGGTTCTCCTTCGCGCTGTACCTGAGCGAGGGAGTAAAGAAGAGCCCGAATCCCTGGAAATCGTACATGGCGAAGAACTCCCCGCGAAGGAGCGGAGTCAGGTCATAGCCCAGGGCCAGGCCCAGATAGTGCTGGTTCATGGTCAGAAACTGGTTCGCCAGGTACAGGTAGTTGCCCTGCCGCACGCCGTTGAAGAAACTGTCGATGTAGGCCTCCTCGAGCTTCCTGTTGAAATTGATCCCGTTCTGGTTGAAAAAATATTCAGCAATGAAATAGACGCCCTTCTCGAAGGTGTACTCGTAGCCCGCGCTGGCCTGAAAATACCACCTTCCGTCCATTTTCGGGTAGGAATAGAGCAGGCTTCCCCTCAGGGTCCCGTCAGCGATGATCGAGGCGACGTCGATCCCGGCAACGGCCCTGCGCGAAAGCCATGCGGCGAGCACTGAAAGCTCCGTCTCGTAAATGGTCGCGGTGAAGCGCAGCACCGTGTTCGAATCATCGATCTTCATGTCGCCGTAGCTGTCGTTGCATTTCTTCTGGTTGCTCACCAGCGTGATCTCGGTCACGTCGTTGATATAGTAATCCATGCGGAACGCATCGGTGCCCTTCTGGTCTTCGGCTCCCTCGACGAAAGTCGGCGAAACCGGGTTCAGTATGTCCAGCGGGTTCCACAGCCTGCCGCTGCCGAACCGTATCTGCTGGCGGCCCAGGGTGAAGGTGAAGTTCCATACGCTGAATTTCAGGTAAGCGCGATGTATCCTGGTGCGGTAATATACGTCCTCGCCGTAATAGGGCTCCCACGAGAGGTCGAAAAACTCGTTGTACTCCGAGCCGCGCCAGTACGAGTCGAACTCGTTGGTCTTGTTGTAACTGCCCAGTATAAGCTCGTTGTCCCAGTCGACGTGTATGGTCAGAACGTCCGAGTACCTGAACTCCGGGCTCAGGCGCACCCGGTTCAGGTCTGCGATCAGGTTCTTTTTTTTGGGGTCCAGCGGATTATCGTCTATGAAGTTGTCGGTGCGCTGAAACGTCAGCAGGTGCTTGTACTGTCCGCCGAACTTGAAATGTGCGCCCCTTTCCCCGAAGGGGTCCTCGCTTTTACCGGCATCGGCGTCAGGCGCATTCTCCCCGCCGGCAGGGATGTCATATGCAGGCTGATCGGCGGATTCAGCCGCTCCGGCGATGCAGGGCCATGACAGAATGAATGCGAGCAGAACGATCCGGAACAGTACGCCGGGAGAGCCGGGCAGGGATTCCTTCATGGGTCACCTTCTCTTTTCATCAGATGCGATCATGCCGTCAGACAGCTGGATGAGGCGTTCGGCGCGCTCCATGACCATGGAATCGTGCGTCGAAAAAAGAAAAGTTATGTTCTTTTTCCTGTTAAGTTCATGCATGAGGTCGAGAAGATTGGCCCCGGTTTTCTGGTCCAGGTTCGCCGTCGGCTCGTCTGCGAGGATTATTTCCGGCTCGGAGACAATGGCCCGCGCCACGGCGACACGCTGCTGCTGCCCGCCCGACATGTCCTTGGGAAGACGGCTTATCTCCTTCTCAAGGCCGACCTCGATAAGAATCTCCCGGGCCCTGTCCTGACGCTCTTTCTTGCTCACGCCCTGCAGCAGCAGAATGTACTCCACGTTTTCAAGCGCGCTTAAAACCGGAATCAGGTTATAGGCCTGAAAGATGAAACCGATATTGTTCAGCCGCATGTCTGAAAGCTCACTGGACGACATCCCCGAAAGGTCCCTGTCCCCGACGACAACCGAACCCGAGGTTGGATAGTCAAGCCCCCCGACGATATTCAACAGGGTGGTCTTCCCCGAACCCGAGGGACCGGCGATCGCGGTGAACTCCCCTTTATCGATCGTCATGTCGATCCCCCTGACCGCGTTCACCGCAATACCGTTTACATCATAGTCCTTGACCAGCGCTTTTATGGCGATAATTGACATGGATTCCCTCCGCAGTGATCAGATAAAATGAAGCGCCTCAAGCGGCTTGATGCGGGCCGCCTTGACCGCAGGATACAGAGCGGCGATAAAAGTCGTGAAAAAAACTATTATAACCGCGTTAACAATATCGATGAACCTGATAATCGGATATATGACGCTTCCGGTTCCCCATACTCTCATCGATTCCTGGTATAGTGAAAGGTCTATCCCCGTGTACGACAGAACAAAGTTGAGCGCCATTCCCACGACAATACCGGCAACCACGCCGATAAGGCCGAGATTGAAGGCCTCAAAAATAATCATGAAGAATATCCTCATGGGCCCGGTGCCGATCGATTTCATGACGCCGATCTCATGAAACCGCTCCATGATTGCCATGATGAGAGTATTGGCGATGGAAAAAACGACGGTCATGAAAATAATCGCGAAGAAAATAAACATCATAGTGTCAAAGAGCCGTATCGACCTGACCAGTCCGGGAGCCATATCCTTCCACGAGAGGATTTCAAGCGATCCTTCATCGATGCCTGCGACAAGTGAGCTTTTAACCGCATCAACGTCTTTTTTATCATTGAGTAACACCGATATTTCCGATATGTTCGCCCCCATGCCGTTCATCGACTGCAGCTTTTCAATACCGGTAAACACCACGAAACGGTCATAGCTGTTGACGGGCGTCTCATACAGGCCGCAGACCCTGAGCCCGGTTCCGATGATTTCATTGTGCTTGTCCTGCAGCATGACCACGAGACGGTCACCCACCAGAAGATCGAGCTTCTCCGCCATTTCCCGGGAAATAAGAATTTCATCGGTGTTCCTCCCGGTTATGAAGTGGCTGCCGTCCTCTTTGCGCGTATAGTCGTATATCTTTGATACATTTTTCTCGCGCCCGGGGTCTATGCCGACTATCATCACGCCCCGTGATGATTCCGAAGACCTGACCATGGCCTGCATCTTGACCCGCGGGGCCCATGCTTTCACGCGGGGAGTCCTGTCTATTTTTCCGAGCATATTCCGGTCTGCGTTGAAATTGAATTCCAGTTTCATGTTCTCCTGAAATCCCTTGCTGTGAACGGCAATATGGCCCAGTGAAGTGCTTATGGTGTTCTCGACCATCTGCATGTTCATCCCGTTCATGAACCCGGCTGAGAACATCATGGCGAAAACGCCGATACCGATCGAAGATATCACGACCAGCGATCTTCGCCGGTGCCTCCAGATATTTCTCCATCCCAGTTTGATAAATGTCATCATTCCATACCTTCCTTGACCCTCATAGATGCCGTATTGCCTCGATCGGCCTGAGCTTTGATGCGCGCTGCGCCGGGAAAAAAGAAAAAACAAACGCCAGGACCAGGATAAACAGAGAAGTCACCCACAGGTTCAATGCCGTGATGCGCGCCGGAAACAGCAGCGTCGACATTCCCCAGACCTTCATCTCCTCTGCATAATCCGAATAGTCGATCGGGTGGATTGAAAAATAATAGCTGACCGCCGAACCAAGGAGGAGGCCCAGAGCGATGCCGATAAGGGATATGAAAACCGATTCATACAGTATCATGGTCCGCACCTGCGAGGGCCTCGTGCCTATGGCAAGCATGACGCCGAATTCCCTGATCCGTTCATAAACCGACATCTGAATCGTGTTGAGTATGCCGAAAGCGACGATCATCAGTAAAATGAAATCGGTGATATAGGCGCCGGCATCGTCCATGATGATGAACTGAACAAGCTCGGGCATCAGACCATCCCACCCCATGACTTCGATTTCTTCAGCATCGGTTCTTTTCATGATGTCGCTTCTGACCGACGGCATGTCATCGACGCTTTTCAGCCTGACGGCGATCGAATTGATGTATCCCATCATGGTGAAGGTCTCCATGGCCCTCGCCAGGGGCATGATCACCAGGGCCTGGTCAAGCTCAGGGTTGCCCGTATCGAACAATCCAACTATCGTAAGATTGTCAGCAGCGATCGAGCCGTCAAAGCCCTGGGATATCATCGAGACCTCGTCCCCCACGGCGACCCCGAGATTTTTCGCGAGCACTTTGCCGACGACAATGCCGGTACGGTCAGAAACGTTCAGGTAGCGTCCGCCTTCGAGGATCTTCTCATGAATTACCGTGACCTTTTTCTCGTATTCGGGGTCAACCGCCTGGACCATGGCGGCATAGGTGTTGTTGCCAAACGAAAGCAGGGCCCCGGCATTCACTCTCTTTGTTATTGCGGCGATGCGCTCATCCGTACTGAGCATTTTAAGCAGGTCATCATCAGGGACGAAAGCGTAATCGATGCTCTGGTTCTCCCAGAATCCTTTTTCATGGATCTGTATATGGCCGGTATTGATCTCGACGGCATCCGTTATCATCTGTTCATGGCCGCCGGTCGCGATGGCGTTCATGAAGATGATCATCCCGCAGCCGACAACGATGGTAAGCAGCGTCAGGACCGTGCGCCGCTTGTTTTTCCATACATTGCGCCACGCGAGTTTCGGCTCGAGAAGGTAATCGTTTCGGCCCTTCATGACTTATCTCCTTTGAAGGTTTTGCCTGGAAAAGACCCGTGGACTGATGGGTACATTGAACTGGATTTCATCAATGATCATTTCAGTGAATTTATTTTTATTGCCCACGGTCTCCATTCTATACCTGGTGGGAATGACCCTGTCATACATTTTTTTAAAATCACTGCATGACAGCTCCTTCTTTTTGACGTTGTGCTCGTTGTAAAACTCCTCGCGCACAGGCAGATAGTCGCTCGTCCTGGCGAAATAGACGATTTTTCCCCACACGACGGCCGCATCCGGTTTCGGATCGAGCTGGATCTTGTAACACTCGTTCCCATTTACGGTTTCTTTCCCGATCAGCGTGTGATTGTAATCTTCGACGATACTGGACTCCTTAACGATATCGTCATTGGTAAAGTCGGATCCCATCCATGATTCGAGCATCATCGAGGGAGACAGCTTGATCGCCTTCTGAATGCGGGGATTATACTGCCACATGTTCTTGTCGATGAGAAGAAACCGGTTCCCCTCGTCCTTTTTCGGCGCGGTGATTTCGGAAAATGACTTCTTCCCCTTTTTCATGTCCCAGGCCGTCATCTTCATCGTGCGTGTCCACTTCCTCGTCTTGATCGTAATGGTGTAGCGCGCGATCTGGGAATCGCCCCGCACCGCTTTGTCTGAAAGGTCGACAATCTCCCTGGCCGTTAAACTAAAGGCATCGGGGGGGATGACAAGAGCGCATCCCAGCATGGCAATGAGGCAGATTTTTTTTGAAGCAGACGGTACTTTCATCATATTACCTCGACATCTTTATTTCGCGGCCATTTTTTCACCATAACACCATTCACCCGACTCGACACCGGCAGGCCCTCACCGGGAATCAGCGGTCTCGTCGACCCTGATCATTGATTCCATAAAAGAAATATATTTCTGAAAAAGCTTTTTCCCTTCTTTTGTCAGAGAATAAAAAGTCTGTACCTTGGAACCGATAATCTCTTTTGCCGGTTCGATGTATCCGGCGTCCTGAAGCTTCTGAAGATGCGTGTATATCGCGCCGTCGGTCCCGCCCACCGTGGTCTTGATTCTCTTAAACGAAACTCTCTTCTCCCGGTAAAGAATTGTCATCATTGAAAGCCGGGTCTTTTCAAAAAAAACATTGTCGAACTGTGTGTAGAGTGTATCACTTCCCATTCCCTTTCTCTTTCATTGATGTTGATTTACCCATGGCGATCATTATTAATCCCATAAGCGCTTCACTGATCAAAAATCTTATTGTGGGATCCAGTTCCATTAAATACAGAGCAAACGCGGCCGCCCCGAGCAGGACAGCGTAGAAATAATAAAAAGGATAAGACACCTGAGCAATAAAAAACATGAATATCGACAGGATCGCAAGGACAACTGCGGGAAGATACATTGCGCCGGTGTGTTTGACAATGATTATCAGGAAAAGACTGATGCCGATACAGGCTCCTGTTATCGCAGTCCAGAGCTTGATGGCATACCGGGGAAAATAAGGGAGCCCTTCTTTTTTTACTTTTTTTATCCAGGCATAGCCCTCAATGAAATTGTGAAATATCAAAAGCGGGATCCACATATTGAAAAATATGGTAGATAACGTGTAGCCATTGAGCGACAGAAAATACTGGGCGCAAGCCCCTACCAAGATAAATGCCCCCATAATATAGAAAAACCAGGGTTCGTAAAAAAACCGTTCATCGGCAGCCATGAGGATCGATTTGATGGTTGCTATATCGCCTGCGAATCGTTCAAAATCACGCTTTTCTTCTGCCATGGGTGCCTCAACTTTGATCAACAGAGTATCTTTATACCGCAAAGTAACTTTGTACTACAAAGTTACTGAATACGGCAATTATCGTCAAGCTGAATTGAATTTTTTCATTTCCCGGTGAATTTTTTGCGTTCCTCGATGAGGTGTTCGAGCAATTCACCGAATGTCCAGCTGCAGTTGTCCTCGGTGAGACCGCAGAAGATCGGTCTTGGCAGCGGGCCCCCGGAGGGAAATGAATCGATCGCGTCCGAGATTTCTATGTCGGAAAAGCCAAGAAACATCAGCACCGGGTCGGGCCCGTCTGCATATTCGCCGCCCGCCTGGCCGCCGATTATTTTCTCGATGACTTCATCCTCTCTTCCTGTCGCGCTGAAAAGAACGACCCTGCGCCCGGTCAGGTCGCACAGGGAATCCCTGATCTTCTCAGCCCTGTCACGCGAATACCCGTAAACCATGACACCCAGCTCGTCCATACCAGCCCCCTATCCGAAAAGTTTCGCATGCTCGGCCTTGATGCATCTGCTCTGGACGACCGTCAGGCCCGCCTCGCGCGCCCTCCGGGCTGATTCGTTGTGTGCCAGCCCGAGCTGCATCCACACCGCCCCGGCCCCGATCTTTATCGCCTCCTCGACGATGCCCGGAATCGCGTCGACCGCGCGGAATATGTCCACAATGTCGACCTTCACCGGTATCGAAGACAGGTCCGGATAACATGGCTCGCCCAGGATTTCCTTTTTCCCCGGATTCACGGGGATAATTGTGTATCCGCGGTCTTTCAGGTAACGGGCGACCATATAGCTGTCACGGTCCGCCCGGTCAGAAAGGCCGACGACCGCAATTGTCCTGGCCCGGGACAGGAGATCTCTTATTTCATCTCCAGGCGGATTTGAATCCGGGATTTGACATTCATTTTTTTCATCCATAACAACCGCCGAACCCGGTTTTAGTATCGCCCCGTAAAGATGCCGCTCAACACTTTTTTCATTGGGGCGGTCCGGGATTGGAATACGACAATCCGGAACACCGGCTCTTTCATTATATCACTCAGGGCGCCGATGCGAAAAGGAATTTTTCAGCCACGGCAAAAACCGGGGCGCGCGCCTTTATTCAGACCGGGATCGAAGACAGGAAATCCAGGATTGCATCATTTATCTCGCCGGGTTTCTCGACAGGGGACATGTGGCCGGCAGCCTGAACAGTCACGATTTTCGAGCCGGGTATGCGGTCTTTCAGGTATTGCGCGTATTTCGGCGGCGAAAGTATATCGTCTGCGGAGGCTATGACCAGAACCGGGACGGCGATGGCGTCAAGCCCGTTCATCATATCGAACGAATTGCAGGCGGAGAAATCGTCGTACGCAACGGACGGATCGCACTTTTCGGTCTCGGCGACCGCATCGGCGAGCAATGCCGGGTCTGTTTTAGGCGAGGCGGCGAATTTCGCCAGTGAACCGCAGAAGGCCCGGTAATCGTTCCTGATCATGTCGAAAATCGCGGGAAGCACTTTGAGCCGCGCGCCCGAATTTATGATGATCCCGGCGCGGCATTCCCGCCCGAGGTCGATCAGCAGGTGCAGGGCGATGGCCCCTCCCATGCTGAGCCCGCAAACCACCGGCCGGTCAGCCCCGATCGCGGAGATAAAATCCCGGACCGCTGCCGCATAACCGGCCACGCTGTCCCTTCCTTCTCCGCCGCTCATGCCGTGGCCCGGAAGGTCCAGCGCGACCGTGTTAGCCGCAGCAGAGAATCCGCCGACCTGCGCCTTCCAGAACATGCGCGAATTGGCCGCCCCATGTATGAAAACGATCGTCGGCTTGCCCGGATCAAGCGGCCATCGACCTGCGATGAACTGGAATCCGCCTATGTTTGTATCGATCATTGAACGAACCTCCATTCTCCGCTTCGGCATCATACTGACACCCTCGGCGATATAAATCCACCAAAAAATAACCATGACATGCCTGGCAGAGACTTTTTGTTTTCATGATTGACTATTTATGATTAATGGGCGATATCTGCACTTTTATCGAGCCGGCCGGTGGAAGGACACAGAAGAAAGCATCTCCGGCAAACTCGTGACAATCTTCGGGATTCCAAACCAATTTTATAATCCCAGAATGAATCATTCAAGGACATCCGGCCAGTCCGGATCGTCATTGACAAGCTGCGTGATCCATTCAAGGAGCGTCACGCTCCCGACCGCGTACGAATATCCACCGGCGACCTCTCCCACGCAGTGGGTATCTCCCTCGATCAGAAACCGGCTGAACCTTCCGGGATGCCTTGAACGTATTTCATCTGACGTCGAAACCAGCAGATCCCTGAAATCCTCATCCGCCATATCGAGAAATGAGCCTCCGATGACGCGATCGTGATATGACGAAAAAAGCCCGATCCTCGCCATCGGGTCCCTCTGCAATATCCAGTCATAGAGGTGCATGAGCTGGTCGCCGCATCGTGAGCAGCTTGAAGGCATGTATTGCATGTATTGCCACGCGTCCTTGACCAGTGTGATCATGCCGTTGTCCGGGTTCGACAGGCCCGGCCCGGAATCATTCAGGATGTACATCGATGAATCGGGAAAAAACCTCCTGTTCAGCAGATACGCGATGAAGGTTCCGTATCCTCCCGCGCTGCACCCGGTTATGAATATTTTTGGCGGATTCGGGAAAAGCTCGCGCATGATCGCCAATCCCGCGCTCGTGGTCTGCAGGCCGCGATGAAAATGATCGGCCGCGGAGTCGCCGTCGTAATCCGCATCGTTGTCTCCCATATGCACGCTGCCGTCGCAGTAGGGCACATGGATCACGCTCCAGCCGTTCAGCGGATTCCCGGTGACGTCATCCCATCCGGTCATGAAATCAGCGGTTTCGGAACAGGACTCCCTGCCCGGCCAGCACGCCCCGCCGCCGGACATGAGAAACACGACATTGTCGGTGGCGCTCTTCGACTTTACCCCGATATGGAATGAATTTCCGGTTATGCACTTGCATACCGATGTATCGAAGGAATATATCTCCCATGTGGGGTCTGAACCATAAGGCTCATGTGACATGTACGGAACAGTATCGATGTATTTATCGAGCTCGATCGCGCTCAATTCCTCCATCAGCGTTTTTCGGTCATCGTCCGAATCACTGCAGGACATGACGGACACGACGACCGCCAGAACTGCGGCGGAGTACAGCATTCTCAATCTGGACTGTGCATTCATGATCAATCTCCGTTTATGAATTACATCATCATTACAAATATACAACAAGGATTCATTTTATC
This sequence comes from Spirochaetota bacterium, assembly GCA_022709405.1. Taxonomy (GTDB): domain Bacteria; phylum Spirochaetota; class UBA4802; order UBA4802; family UBA5550; genus JAKLIV01. The sequence continues at coordinate 12,692 of JAKLIV010000038.1, read as the reverse complement.
AAACGCTCTTGCCCGGCGTTTTTTAAGCTTGAAATAATTTACCGCGGGTATTATGATTTCCGCTATCCGGTCAGGAGTATCCGCTTCACGAGTGAAAGGCGTCGATGGAGGATAAATCATGAACAAATGCATGAAATGCGGCCACGAGACAACCGACCCCGACGCGCTGTACTGCTCCAGGTGCGGCGCAAAATTGATGCTTCAGCCCGGTTCAGCTCAAAGCCCCACTGGAACAGGCAAAACCAGGAAAATCCTGATGATGATGCTGCCCCTCAACATCGTGCTGATAACCTTCGCTTTTCTGATGGTAAAGGGGTGCTCGAGCGTGACAGGCACGCTCGTATCTCAAGGCGGGGCCATGGGGGATTTCACGTTCACCCCGGAAGAGTGCCGCTCTGGCCAGCGTCTGGGTTTTTTCGGCTCGGTTCTTCTCGGCGAGGGACAGAATGACGGGGCCGTGGTGGCGATATTCGACCCGCTCAAGGGAAAGATCGTGAAGATCGAGGTTCCCGGGTCATGTGAACCGCCCGATTATGAAAAGTGTAAAGAAGTGATCGTCGATCCGCAGTACTGCTCGACCTACGACGTGAAGCTCGACCGGACGAGCATAATGGTAAACGATATCGTCCTGTCCGAAGGGTCGCTGAATCTCGACTGTAAATACCCGGACGGCGGCAGCGTAAAAGGGAACATGACATTCGACCGTTGCAACTGAGATTTATCGATTGCACCGCCAGTGCATCCCGTAGAACATTAATCTTAACCTCAAGGAGAGCACCAATGAAAAAAACCACGATCGCGTTAACACTCACCCTGTTATTTCTCGTTTTCATCAACTGCGGGAAGCCCGCGGCAAACATGCAGGAAGGAAAATGGGAGATGACGACCAGGACCGAGATGGCGGGTATGTCCGTTATGATCCCGGCGATGACATACACGAACTGCCTGACAAAGGATGACATGAATCCACAGAAGAAAGAGAACAGCCAGGACTGCAGGCAGACAAGTTCGCATCTCGACGGGGACACGTATACCTGGGACATGGAATGCACATCATCCGGGATAACGGCAAAGAGCTCGGGCAATATTACCTACAGGGGAACGACCCTTGACGGGACCATAGTTGTCACGACACAGGGGATGACCATGACGCAGAAGATAACCGGCAAGCGGATAGGGGACTGCGACAAGTAATCATCTTTTCAATGGCCATCGATCAGACATGGTTGCGCTGGCGCCTGAAATGCTCCGGCACTCTTCGATAAGCGGCAAACAACCCGATGGTGATCACTGCCAGGCAACCGCCCAGACACACCAGAGAAAAGGACAAATCGACCGAATCCACCAGATACCCGAACAGAGGCCCGGCTGCAGCATAGAAAAACCGGTTTCCCAGGTGCGCTATCGAAAGTATCGTGGCCGATTTGTCCTCCGGTACCACGGAAAGAACCCGGTGACCGAGGATTGTCCTCGCGGTGCCAAGATAAATCTGATGCAGCGAAAAGAAAAGAATGGCATACTTCGATGAAAAAGACCCTATGCCGAGATAGCATACGATCATGATCACCGCAAGAAAAGCCAGGCTCCCGACGCTTCCAAGGCTTTTCTCGATACTCCCGGTCATCTTTGACGCGATGATAGACACGATGCCCAGCGCAGTATAAATCCATCCGAAATGGACAAGCCCGACTCCGACTTTCATGAAGAAAGGCTGATAAAACCACTGGCACAACAGGATTATCGATCCGACCAGAGACACATAGAAAAAAATCCAGAGAACGAGTCGGTGTTCCCTGACTATCACCAGGCTCCTGACGATGATTGTCCTGTAAGAGTCCCTCGGCCGCGACTCCGTGCCGGTTTGAGGCTCCTTGATTGAAAGAGAGATTGCGCAGGCTGCAAGGGACGAGACTCCTGAGGCCGCAAGTGTCATCCTTGTAGAAAAGTTCCCGATTATGCCCCCAAGTATGCTTGCAGCGAGAATGCCGGTCTGCATCCAGGCGGTTGCATTACCCTCAATCCGGGCATATTCGCTTTCACGACCATCCTGCTTCAGAGTCGCATAAATCAGAGCGCTGTCCGATCCCGAAATGAGCGCAATCCCGACGCCGCCGATCAGTTCAGCCGCAAGAAAAACCCAGAAAGTCGAACCAGCGCTGTAGATGAACATGCACAGGGAAAACAGGAAAGCTCCTGTCGCGATACTGGTTTTTCTTCCAAAATAATCACCAACGGCGCCGGTCGGGATCTCAAGAAAAACGATGACGATCGAAAAAACCGACTGAAGCGCCAGAACCTGGGTCATGGACAGGCCGTTCTCTTGAAGAAAAACGACAAATACGGGATTGAAGAAAAACAGAAAACTGAAAAATTTAAAGGCGTAATATTTTACTACATTCGACCGCATGTTCAATGGCCCACGATCCTCCAGCCTCGCTCCTGTGCGATCGCCTCGAGCCTCCTCGTGGGCTCGACGGCGACCGGGTTGCCCGCCATGGCAAGTATCGATTCGTCGGCCTCGTTGTTCCCGTAACTGTAGGATGATTCAAGATCGATGCCCCGTTCCGCGGCCAGGGCCCGTGCGAGGTCAGTCTTGTTCGAATCCACGCATATGGTCCCCGCAGCCCTGCCGGTGAAAAATCCGTGCCGGTCGACCGCGAGGTCGGTGCAGATCACATGGTCAAAACCCAGATCCAGGGCGGCATGTTTCAGCACGGTCCTCACCTGGCCCGAAACGATGACCAGGACATGGCCTTTCTTTCTGTGGTACGCAATGATATCGAGCACCACGCCCGAAAGTTTCGGCTTCATGTATTCACGGTAGAATCCCGATGACCACTCTTCTACCGCCTGCACGCTCCTCCCGCGGTAAAAATTCAGAAGCACCCTGGCCATCGTAGTCTCAGAAATCAGGCCCGCTTTCCTGAGCGCCCTGCAGACCAGCACGCGGAGTAAAAATACCGGAGACAGGCTTCGGCCGGCGAAATGGCGCTTGCCAGTATCGCGCAGGTACCGGCCCACCAGATGCGCGGTGTGCGTGGTGAGCATGGTCCCGTCGAAGTCGAAGAAGGCGGCGGTCTTTTTCATTCAGAACCTCTTGCCCGGTCAGGCTTCTCCCGATAGAATGGGTGCAGCAGTAAAGAATTTTTGATAATCACCGATGGCGGCAGGATGTCAATCGAATCCCGGTTTTCTTCTTTTTTTTTAAAAAATCGACGCCCGCACTTGACACCTGAATAAAAAATCCTTATTATCTAACTAAATAGTTAGTTTAAATAAATAGTTATTTAAGGATAAGCCAATGGACGAAAACCCAACCTTAGAAAAAATTTTCAGGGGGGCGGTGAAGGAATTCTCCCAGTACGGCTTCGACGGGGCCAGAATCGACCGCATCGCGAAAAACGCGAAGATAAACAAGGCCATGATCTACTATCACTTCAAGGGCAAGGAGGCCCTGTACGAGCATGTTCTGACCATGGTGGTCTCGGGAATCTACAACGCAGTTTTCCGCCTCGTGCCGGAGGAGCCCACCTCACAAAGCGATCTTGCGCACCTGATCCGCGGTTATGCGTCCTATATCGGAACGATCGATGAGCTCCATGTCAAGATAATGCTCAGGGAGATAAGCTCCGGCGGCAAGTATTTCAAGAAGATTACCATACCGATCCTGCTCGAGCCGATGATGAAACGCGTTACCGCAATGTTCGCCAGGGGGCAGCAGACGGGGCTTATCACCGACATCGACCCTGCGTACACGATGATTCAGCTCGTGGGTTCTGTCGTCTTTTTCAACATGCTTAAAATCACCATGAAAGACGCGGGCCCCTTCGAGGAGCTCTTCACGGGAAACTACATCGAACGCTACACCGAGAACCTCATAAAAATCTACTCACAGGGCATATTCAAAAACAAGAGGTGAACGCAATGACATCCCTCAGAAAAATCAGAATCATTCTCATCGCAATGATTGCGGTCGCCCCGGCAACAGCATGGAACGGCGCATGGGCGGATTCGAACAACGCACCGCAGCCGGCCGAAATCGCGCTCGATGAGGCCCTGGCCTCCGCGCTCGCGAACAACCAGGAATACAGGATTTCCCGTCTCCGGGTCAGGCAGTCCAGGGAGAGGGTCAATGCAGCCTGGGGCCAGATACTGCCGGCGATAGAATCAGAAGCGTCGCTGCTTCGGCAGGGGGCCGATTCAGGCGCAATGAGCCTGTCTGACGGGCAGTACGACATACGGGTTGCGCAGCTGAAATTCGGCGTCAACCCCGGCGCCTTCTACAACTCGCTCAAACTGTCGTACGCAGGCCAGGGGCTGGCGCTCGCCGAGCAGAAAAAAATCAGGGCGCAGGTCGAGCTCAACGTCATCAGGGGATACTTCGACGTGATCCTCGCCGGTGAAATGGTATCGCTCAGAAAAAATTCGATGCAGGTGCTGGAAGAGAACCTGAAGGACGTCAGCGGCCTGTACCGGACCGGCAGCGTGCCGAAATTCGAGCTCCTGCAGGCGCAGGTGAAGCTGAAAAGCCAGGAGCCGCTGGTGAGCGAGGCCGAAAACAATTACCGCACTGCGCTCGATTTCTTCAACTATCATCTCGGGTTCGAAAATCACGCCAGGACAGTGAAGAAAGGACATCTTACCGACGGAATCAGAAAGCCCGGCGGCGAAGAAATCCTTCCTGACCTTATCGCGCGCGCCATGGCCAACCGCCCGGAAATAATCCAGGTGTCCCTCCAGAAGGAAGCCTCCGACCGGTCAAGAAAGGCGAACCAGTCTGCCTATCTGTGGCCGTATTTCACCGTCGGCGCCTCGTACGGGTTTACCTACATGCTTCCCAACGAGGTAAACGTAAATCTTCCCGCCGGGGTAAACCCGGACTTCTCTCAGATGACCGGGAAAAAAGAATGGCAGCAGACCTGGCAGGTGAGGATCGCAGCGACATACCGCTGGAGCTCGCTCATCCCGGTCGACGGACACAATGCGGCAGCGCGGGAGGAGCGTGAAAAGACCGCCGAGGCCGAGGAAAGGCTCGCCCAGCTCGGCCGCCTGACCGCTATTTCGATACGGTCGATTCATGGAAGGCTGGCCACGGCCTTTGAAACGATTCTTTCGCAGGAAAAGAACATCGAGACTGCAGAGGAAGGGCTGCGTATCGCCCGCGAGGGATACCGGGCCGGGATTCTCAAGAATGCCGATCTGTTGAACGCGGAACTGACGCTTACCGGAGCGAGGACCGCGTATATCAAGGCCGTGTACGATTACCATGTCAGCAGGGCCGAGCTCGACCGCGAGACCGGAATGAACAACGACGATATCATTTTCAGGGAGAAATAAGATGAACAGAAAAAAAATTGCGCCGATCATAATTGCACTGGCGGTAATCATCGGCGTTACCCTCTATTTCGAGGTTTTCCGCCACATCGGCGAGAACAGCGGCGACATCGAGGGCAGCGGCACCATCGAGGTTACCGAGATCGAGATATCGTCCAAGATAGCGGGCAGGGTAATCTCTCTGCCGCACGACGAGGGCGAGGATGTCGGAGAGGGTGCGCTTCTTGTGAAGCTCGCCTACGACGAGCTCGACGCACAGAGGCTTTCGGCCGTCGCGAACATGGCCAATGCTGAAAAGAACTTTAAAAGGATTACTGACCTGTATCATACCGGGTCAGTGTCGAAAAGGGACTTCGACAACGCCGAAACGGCATACCGGGTGGCCAAAGCGAACTACGATTACATCTCCGCCACGATAGACCAGGCGGTCATCTATTCCCCGATCAGGGGTACGGTTCTCGAGAAAAATCTCGAGCTCGGCGAGCTCGCGTTCCCCGGCACGCCGATACTCACGCTGGCTGACCTGACCAGACCATGGATAAAAATTTACGTGAAAGAAAAACGAATCGGCGCGGTGAAGCTGGGCCAGAAGGCTATCGTCACCGTGGATTCGTTCGAAGACAGAGACTTCCCGGGCAAGGTCGTTTCCATATCCAACAAGGCCGAGTTCACTCCCAAGACCATACAGACGAAAGAAGAGCGCGTTAAGCTCGTGTTCGCGGTCAAGATCGCGCTCGACAACCCCGACCTGGCTCTCAAGCCCGGCATGCCGGCCGACGCGGTCATCGAAACGGACGGCGTAAAATGATCGCTGCGCGCGCCCTCACCAGGTCGTTCGCCGGAAGGCCCGCGGTCTCCTCGCTCGATTTCGAAATCAGGAAGGGTGAAATATACGGCATTGTGGGTCCCGACGGCGCGGGCAAGAGCACGCTGCTGCGGCTCATGGCCGGCATACTCAGGCCCGACTCGGGCGAGCTCACGTTTGACGGCGCCGACATCTACGCAGACCCCGCGGCCATCAAGGAACGCATCGCGTACATGCCGCAGCGTTTCGGCCTCTACGAGGACCTCACGGTCGAGGAGAACATCTTTTTCTTCGGCAGGCTTTTCGGCCTGAGCGCCCGTGAAATCCGCAAGAAGCTGCCAGTGCTTTACCGTTTCAGCAACCTCGAGCCGTTCAGGGAAAGGCTCGCGGGCAAGCTCTCGGGGGGGATGAAGCAGAAGCTCGGCCTGGCGTGCTGCCTGGTGCACGACCCGGAGATGATCATGCTCGACGAACCGACCAACGGCGTCGACCCGGTCTCGCGGCGCGAATTCTGGAAAATACTCTACGACCTGCTCTCGGGCGGCGTGACCATCGCGGTGAGCACCGCGTACCTCGACGAGGCCGAGCGCTGCGGGCGGATAGCGCTCATGTACCGCGGCTCGTTCATCCGGTCGGGCGCGCCCGAAGAGATAAAGAAGATGACCGGCACGCCGCTGCTCGAGATACGGTGCGGCGAGCCCAGGAAGGCCGAGGGCATACTGAAGCGCGACCCGCGCTACCGGAACGTCATCCGCACCGGCGAGTCGCTGCGCATTTTCATCGGCGACCCGGCCGCGCATTCCGTATCCATACGGAAGATACTGTCAGAGAACGGCATACCGGCTGCGAAGGCCGGGGTCATCATCCCCTCGCTCGAGGACACCTTTGTCGAGGTCATACGCAGGAAGGAGGCGGACGCATGAACGTATTGAAACCCGTGAGGCGCACGCTGACGATCGCCGGCAAGGAGTGGATCCACATCCGCCGCGACTCGCGCAGCCTCATCCTCTCGCTCATCGCGCCCGCGCTGCTCGTTTTGCTGTTCGGGTACGCGCTCAACATGGACGTCAAGAACGTGAAGACGGTCGTGCTCGATCATGACCGCACCGCGTTCACCCGGCAGTTCGTCGAGCGCTTCTCCCACACCGAGTATATCCGCATGATGGGGATGGTCGACTCGTACAAAGAAATCGACGATCTGATCGACAGCGGCGACGCGGTCATGGCGATAGTGATACCTCCCCGGTTCACCGCTGACGTGAAGTCGGGCAAAAGGGCGCGCATCCAGGTCCTGGTCGACGGATCGGACTCGATGTCGTCGACTGTTGCGGTCGGATACGTCAGGGCGATCACGACGCAGTTCAACATCGAGACCCAGATCGGCTCGCTCGGCGAGATCGGCATCACCGGCGCGCGGCTGCCCATCGACGTGCGCAGCAGGGTCTGGTACAACGAGGAGATGCTTAGCAAGAACTTCGTCATCCCCGGAATCATCGTCATAATCCTGGCAATAATCGCGGCCCTGATCACATCGCTCACCATATCGCGCGAGTGGGAGCGCGGCACCATGGAGACGCTCATCACCACGCCGGTGAGGCCGGCCGAGATCATGATCGGCAAGATCATCCCCTACCTCGTGATCGGGGCCTTCGACGTGGCCATGGCGCTGGCGCTGGGCAGCTTCATCTTCGACATCCACATGCGAGGGAGTTTCCTCGAGCTTTTAGCCCTGTCCATGGTGTTCCTGACCGGTATGTCGGCGCTGGGCATGGTCATATCCTCGGTCACCCGGGTGCAGGTGCTGTCGATCCAGGCCGCCATGATCGTGACATACCTGCCCTCGTTCATACTCTCGGGATTCGTTTTCCCGGTGAAGAACATGCCGGTCGTTATACAGGCTATTACGTACCTGATCCCGGCCAAGTACATGATCGCCATCATAAAGGGGATCGCGCTCAAGGGTGTTCCCGCGACCCTGCTGCACACACAGGTCGCGTTCATGGTCGCCTTCGCCGTGTTCATGCTTCTCCTGTGCGTGAAAAAAATACGTCTCACCATACCGGAGTGAGGTTTCGCCATGGCACGATTCATCGAACCGAGAAACATCCGCAGCATGCTGAAAAAGGAATTCCGCCAGCTTTTCCGCGACCCGCGCCTGCGCGCGATGGTGTTCGGCCCGCCGGTGCTCATGCTTCTCCTGTTCGGGTACGCGGTGAACACCGATGTGAACGAAGTACGGTTTGCGTACAGCGACGGCGACAGGACATATGCGAGCAGGAATTTCATCGACTCGTTCACCGCGTCGCCGGTATTCAAACTGTACGCCACGGTCAATTCGGTGCCCGGCGCAGTGGCCCTGCTCGACCGGGGCGAAATCGATTTCTACCTGCAAATCGACCCGGGGTTCTCTGAAAGGCTGAAAAAGGGCCTCACCGCCGACATCCAGGTGATACTCGACGGCACCGATTCGAGCCGGGCCGCGGTGACCATGTCATACATCAACACGATCACCGCAGCGTACTCCGAGGATATCATGAAGCAGAGGATCAGGCTCTCGGTCATGCGGCAGGGGGCGGCGGGCCGCAGGATGCCCGGCGGCGTGGCGATGGAGGAGCGCATCTTCTTCAACCAGGCGATAACCAGCAGGAACTACTTTCTTCCCGGCGTGATAGGCCTGCTGATCGCGCTTGTCACCATCATGGTGACGTCGATGTCGATCGTCAAGGAGCGCGAGTCGGGAACCATCGAGCAGATCAACGTCTCGCCGCTGCGGCCGCAGGAGTACATCATGGGCAAGATGATCCCGTTCTCGATCGTGGCGATGATCGACATCTGCCTGGCGACGTTCATCACCATTTTCTGGTTCAACGTCCCGTTCCAGGGGAGCTTTCTGTTCCTGCTCGGCAGCGGCGTGGTTTTCATCCTTTCGACGCTGGCGGTCGGGCTGTACATATCGACCATATCCGAAACGCAGCAGCAGGCGATGCTCTCGTCGTTCCTCTTTTTCATCCCCGCCATAATGCTTTCGGGGTTCATCTTCCCGGTCTATTCCATGCCCGAGAGCATACAGATGATCACCTGGTTCAACCCGCTCAGGTACTTCATAGAAATAATCAGGGGAGTGTTCCTCAAGGGCACCGGCATCGCCGTATTGTGGAAGCAGCTCGCCCTCATGCTCGCGCTCGGACTGAGCCTGCTGCTTTTGAGCGTAAAGCGATACAGCAAAAGGACGGCATGATCATGGACCATTCTGTAGAAGTGAAAAACCTCACACGCGTTTTCGGCGATTTCACCGCGGTCAACCGGGTCAGCTTTTCGGTCGCAAAGGGCGAAATATTCGGATTCCTCGGTCCCAACGGCGCAGGTAAGAGCACCACGATCAGGATGCTGTGCGGGCTCCTCTTGCCGACATCGGGCGAGGGCCATGTGGGCGGCCTCGACATCATGAACGAGCAGGAGGAGATCAAGAAGCGCATCGGGTACATGTCGCAGAAGTTCTCGCTCTACGATGACCTTACTGTATCCGAAAACCTGGAGTTCTTCGGCAGCATCTACGGGCTCGAGGACAAGAGGCTCGGGGAGCGGATGGACCACGTTATAAACATGGTCGACCTCGAGGACCGGCGCGACGACCAGGTGAAGCTGCTGCCCGGCGGCATCAAGCAGCGCCTGGCCCTGGGCGCGGCCGTGATCCACGACCCGGAGATACTCTTCCTCGACGAGCCGACATCGGGAGTAGACCCGCTCATGCGACGCCTCTTCTGGGAGCAGATATACGCATTCGCCTCGCAGGGAAAGACCATTTTCATCACGACCCATTACATGGACGAGGCCGAGCACTGCGGGCGCATCGCGCTTATCATCGCGGGCACCATGATGGCCCTTGACACGCCCGCGGGCCTCAAGGCCAGTGTCGAAAGCGACGTGTACCGGGTGCGCACCGCGGACTACCTGCGGGCGCTCGATGCGCTCTCGGGCCGGGACTGGATCGACGAGGCCGCCCTGTTCGGCACCGACATACACGTGCTGGTTAAAAGGGGCGGCCCCGGCGCGAAGATGTTACGCACAGTGCTGGCCGAAGCGGTACATGGCCACGCCACGGTCGAGAAGATCACTCCCACGCTCGAGGACGTGTTCGTTTCGCACGCCAAGCACCAGGGGAAATAGAATCATCCATTAATCACATTCTCCGGCTCGCCGCCCTTCATCACGCGCACCAGGTTGTTCATCGACATCCCCATGATGCGCATTTTCGATTCTGCCGTGACGCCCGCGATGTGCGGTGAAAGAATGATGTTCTCACCGGAAAGTTGAAGGAGCGGGCAGCCAGGCCGGGCCGGCTCCTCGGCGAACACGTCGATGCCTGCGCCGCCGATCTTCTTCGCCTTCAGGGCCGCAGCCAGGGCCCCCTCGTCGATCACCTCTCCACGCGCCACGTTGATGATGACCGCGTTCTGCTTCATGGTCGCGATGCTTTCGGCGCCGATGAGTCCCTCGGTCTCAGGGGTGAGGGGGCAATGCAGACTGATGATGTCGGCCGACCTCAAGAGTCCCGGAAGTTCGGCGAATTCAAGTCCAAGCTGGGCTTCCACGGCTGCGTCGAGCCGTATTGGATCGCTGTAGATTATCTTCACGCCGAAGGGAACTAGGCGCGCGGCGAGCGCGCGGCCGATCCTTCCCATGCCGACGATTCCCCATGTCTTGCCCGACATTTCGGCGGGCATGAGTTCCATCTGCTTCCACTCGCCGGCAGAGGTGGTGTTGTGCGCAATCGCAGCTTTTTTCAGCAGTGCAAGGGCCAGCATGATGGTATGCTCCGCGACCGAAACCGTGTTGGCACCCGCACAGTTCGCGACTTTGATGCCGGCCTCTTTGCAGGCGTCGACATCGATGTGCTGGTATCCGACACTCGGCTGCTGTATGAGCCTCACCTTCTTCGCGGCCTGCGCGACCCTTTTCGTTATCCTGTTCCTGAACGTGAAGTCGCCGATGATAAAATCGGCGTCGGCGACGGCCGCGACGACCGCATCCTCGGTTGCCGTGCTCACGTCAACCACGGTCACATCGCTGATGCCGTTCTGCTTCATTACGTGTTCGAAAAAGGGCGCCGGGAGCGGCGCCATGGATACGAGCTTCAGGCCCATGTCTTCCTCCTCAGCTTTCGAGTATCGCGCCGCGGGCAGCGGAGCCCACGAGCTTCACGTATCGGCGCATGAATCCCGCCGGTATCTCACGCACCGGGGCCTTGGCCTGCGACAGCCGCTTTTTTATCTCCTCATCCGATAACGCTACTTCAAGTTTGCGGCCGGGAATGTCTATCGTGATCTCGTCGCCGTCTCTGACTGCGGCGATCGGCCCTCCGGCCGCGGCCTCTGGCGATACGTGCCCGATGCATGGCCCTGCGGAGGCCCCGGAGAATCTGCCGTCGGTGATGAGGGCTATCTTGTGAAGCCCGGCCTGTTCGAGTCCCATGGTAACAGCAAGCGTCTCAGGCATCCCTGGGCCTCCCTTCGGACCCTCGTACCGTATAACGACGACCTCGCCCTCTTTGAGGGTCTTTTCCCTGAGAGCCTTGAGACACGCGGCCTCTGAATCGAAAACCCGCGCAGGCCCCCTGAACTGTTTCATGTCGTCCTTTACGGCCGACTGTTTGACGACAGAGCCGTCCGGCGCCAGATTACCCTTGAGCACCACGGTGCCGCCCTGAAGATGAAATGGCTTGTCCCTCGGGGGGATGACCTTCGGGTCCTTGACATTGACGAAATCGAGAACCTCGCCAAGCGTATTGCCGGTCACGACCATCGCGTCCCTGCGGATGTCATCCGCGAGGACCTTCATCACCGCGGGCACGCCGCCGGCGACATGCAGATCGATCACGCCGTGGGGACCGCTGGGCGCGATGCCGCACAGCGTCGGTATCTTCGTGTTGAACTCGTTGAATATGTCGAGCGGCAGATCAACTCCCAGCTCGTGGGCGATCGCCGGCAGGTGCAGCGTGCTGTTGGTCGACCCGCCGATAGCGAGATCGATGATGATCGCGTTTTCGAGCGCCTTGCTGTTGAGTATTTTGCGCGCGGTGAGCCCTTCTTCGACCATGGCCACGATGCGCTTGCCCGCCTTTCGCGCGAACCGGAGCTTGTCGGCGTGAAACGCGGGAACGGTCGCCGATCCGGGAAGCGAGATACCCATGGCCTCGGTCAGGCACTGGAACGTGTTTGCCGTGCCCATCACCTCGCACGACCCAAAGGTGCCGCAGGTCGCGCAGCCGAGCCTCTCCGGAATGGTGTTGTAATCCTTGTGGTCGATGCTGTCTTTCATGTTCGCGTTGAAACGGATGTTCATCGCGTTGGGCCCGCCGGTGATGAATATCGAGGGCAGGTCGAGCCTGGCCGCGGCCATGAGCATGCCGGGGATGATCTTGTCGCAACTGGCTATGAAGACCAATCCGTCATAAAGCATGCTCCGCGCGTGGGTCTCGGTGATGTCGGCTATGAGGTCGCGCTGGGCCAGTACGAAGCGCATCCCCTCGTGTCCCTCGGTCATGCCGTCGCAG
>JAKLIV010000037.1 GCA_022709405.1 Spirochaetota bacterium | reverse complement strand
ATAAAAGAGGCTGAAAACAAAAGAAAAGAGCTTCTGATTGAAGCGAAAGACCAGCTCTTGAAAGAAAAGAACCTCCTCGAAAAGGAGATGAGGGAGCGAAGGCAGGAGCTTCAGGTATCTGAAAAAAGGCTGATACAGAAAGAAGAAAGCATCGATACGAGACTCGAGGAAATCGAAAAGCAGGAGAAAATACTCTCCACCAGGGAACAGGAAAGCAAGGAAAAAGAGGATGAACTGAGGCGGGAGTTCGAAAAACACCGCAAGGAGCTCGAACGTATCGCCGGGATGAGTTCCGATGAGGCCAAGGAGGTGCTCCTGAAAAACCTCGAAAATGAGGTCAAGTTCGAGGCCACGAAGCTCATCAACAAGATCGAGGAAGAGGCCAGAAGAACGGCCGAGAAGAAAGGGAAAGACATCATTATCTCGTCGATCCAGAGGAACGCGTCCGAATACACGTCGGAAAGCACCATTACCACGGTATCGCTTCCCTCGGACGAGATGAAGGGGCGCATAATCGGCCGCGAGGGCCGCAACATCAGGACACTTGAAAACCTCACCGGGGTTGACATGATCATCGACGACACGCCCGAAGTGGTCGTCATATCGGGGTTCGACCCGGTACGCAGGGAGATCGCGCGCCAGTCGCTCGAAAGGCTGATTCAGAACGGCCGCATCCATCCGGCAAGGATCGAGGAGATCGTCGAAAAAGTGACCGCCGAGCTCGAGGAATCGATGCTCGAGGAAGGCGAAAAGGCCGCATACAAGCTGGGCATTCCGGGAATCAGCAAGGAGGCCCTGTACAATATCGGCAAGCTCAAGTACCGCACAAGCTACGGGCAGAACGTGCTCAGCCACAGCATCGAGGTCGCGAACCTGGCCGGCATGATAGCGGGAGAACTGGGGCTCGATGTCCAGCTCGCGAAGAGGGCCGGGCTTCTGCACGACATAGGCAAAGGGTGCGAGGTCGAGGGAGAGGGCGCACATGCGCTGGTCGGCGCCGAGATGGCAAAGAAGTTCGGCGAGAACGACAAGTGCGTCAACGCGATCGCGTCGCACCACAACGACAAGGAGCAGGAATCCTTCGAGGCGGTGCTCGTCCAGGTCGCCGACGCGATATCGGCCTCCAGGCCCGGCGCGCGCAAGGAGTCGCTCGAGACTTACCTGAAGCGGCTCGAGAACCTTGAGAACATCGCGACCAGCTTCAAGGGCGTCGACAAGTGCTACGCGATCCAGGCAGGCCGTGAGCTGCGCGTCCTGGTGGACAACGAGCTCATCCCCGACGACAAGGTCGAGACCGTTGCTCGCGACATCGCGACCAAGATCGAGTCCGAGCTCAAATATCCCGGAATCGTCCGGGTCACGGTAATCCGTGAAAAACGGATCGTCGATTACGCCAAATAAGGAATGAGTACAAGGCTGCTGCCGGCGGTGTCGTGAACGACACCGCCGGCAGCGGCCATCCATATAATCCGCATGAAGCAGGCAGTAAAAATTCTTGCCATAGGCGATATTGTCGGCCGTTCAGGAAGGAATGTTCTGCACAGCAGGCTTCAGGGATTGATCGACCAGCACCGCCTCGATTTCGTCATAGCCAACGGCGAAAACGCGGCCGGGGGGCGCTCCATCACGCAGGCGATCGCCCGTGATTTTTTTTCGTCCGGCGTCAACGTCATCACCTCGGGCAACCACATCTGGGACAACAAGGACATATACGGCCTTATCAACGACGAGCCCGCGCTTCTGCGGCCGGCGAATTACCCCCGGGGCGTTCCGGGAAACGGCTATTATCTGGGCTCGTTCAAGGGGATTTCGATCTGCGTGATAAACCTCCTGGGAAGGGTGCACATGGAGCCGGTCGACTGCCCGTTCCGCGCCTTTGACTCGATTTACGGTAAAATCTCCGGGAGCGCAGACATCATCATCGTTGATTTTCACGCCGAAGCAACTTCCGAGAAGAAGGCCTTCGGCTGGTACGTCGACGGAAGGGCCTCGGCCGTTTTCGGCACCCATACCCATGTCCAGACCGCCGACGAGGAGGTGCTCCCCGGCGGCACCGGGTACATCACCGACGTCGGCATGACCGGGGCCTTCGATTCCGTAATCGGCATGGACAAGAGGCAGTCCATCGACAAGTTCTTGACTCAAATCCGGCCGCGGTATGAAGTGGCTTCGGGTAATCCCGGCATGAATGCCGTGATTCTCGAAATCGACAGATCGGGAAAAACCCTGGGGATCACGAGGATTCGGAACTGAACGGCGATGTTTCTTGAGAAGATCAACAGCGTCAGCGACCTGAAAAAAATGGCCCCGGACGAGCTCGGTGACCTTGCCCGGGAGATACGCAATTACATCATTGACGTGATTTCCGTCAACGGCGGCCATCTGGCGTCGTCTCTGGGGGTGGTCGATCTGACGATCGCGCTTCATTATACCATGGATACGCCCCGCGACCGTATCATCTGGGACGTCGGGCATCAGACGTACGCCCATAAAATACTCACCGGCAGAAGAAAGGATTTCGCCACGGTCAGGAAGCACGGCGGGATCAGCGGTTTTCCCAAAAGAAAAGAGTCGGTTTATGACACCTATGACGTGGGCCACAGCAGCACCAGCCTTTCACTTGCACTGGGCGAGGCCGTGGCCAGGGACCTTGCCGGCAAAAAGCACAAGGTTGTGGCCGTGATCGGCGACGGCTCGCTGACCGGCGGTATGGCCATGGAGGCCCTGAACCAGATAGGGCACATCGACAACGACCTGATCATCATACTCAACGACAACGAGCATTCCATATCGAAAAACGTCGGCGCCCTGTCGCGCCTGCTCACAAAGATGATTACCGGCTCTCTTTACAACAGGTTAAGACGCCGGTCGATGGCCATCATAAAGAAGATACCGGTCGTCGGCATGGGGCTGTACACGTTCATATACCGTTTTTTCATGAATTTCAAGGGGATGATAACCCCGGGCCAGTTTTTCGAGGACCTGGGCATCCGGTATTTCGGCCCGGTTGACGGCCACAACATAGGCCTGTTGAACGAGGTGCTTCATGGTATCAAGGAGATAGAATCCGGACCGAAAATAATCCACGTCATAACACAGAAGGGCAGGGGATATGTTCCCGCGGAGAGGGACCCGGCGCGTTTCCACGGCATAGGCCGTTTTGACCGGGCGACCGGCGTCGCGCTCGGCGGAGGGAGCAATCCCTCGTATTCCGAGATCGTCGGGCGGACGCTGGCACACATCGCGCGCAAAGACCGCAGGATCGTCGCCGTCACCGCGGCCATGAAGCTCGGCACCGGCCTTTTCGAATTCGAGAAAAAATCCCCCGATCGTTTTTTCGACGTGGGCATAGCGGAACAGCACGCAATAACCTTCTCCGCCGCCATGGCCTCGGCCGGGTTCAAGCCCTTTGTTTCGATTTATTCGACCTTCTTGCAGCGGGCTGTCGACCAGTTGATCCATGACGTCGGCATAATGAACCTTCCGGTGCGTCTCTGCATCGACAGGGCGGGCGTCGTCGGTGACGACGGCGAGACGCACCATGGAGTTTTCGACATCGCCCTTTTGCGGAACGTCCCGAATTTCGTTTTCATTGCGCCCTCGAACGCCACCGAGCTCAGGGATGCCATATACTTTGCAGCCGGCTACGATCGCGGTCCGATCGCCATCCGCTACCCCAGGGGAGGCGCCAGATCGCCTGTAGCGGTCGAGGAGTCCGGACCTATTGAGCTCGGCAGGAGCAAACCGCTTGTAAAAGGGAGTGACGTCGCGATCCTGGCCCTGGGAGACATGGTGGATATCGCGCTCAGGTGCTCGGAGCTGCTCGCCGTAAAGGGCGTTTCCGCGGCGGTGGTGAATATATTTTCGATCAAGCCGCTCGATCTGGCCGGCCTGGGTAGAATAATCTCACGGACCCGGGCCTTTGTCACGATTGAAAATGCCATGGTTTCCGGCGGGGTCGGCGAAAGCATCGTTGCGGCAATTCCCGCCCGCAATCGCGAGAAGTGTCTGTTCAATGCAGGTTTTCCCGATGAATTCGTCGCTCATGGCCGGGTCGACGAGCTGTTCCGCGACTACGGCCTCGACGCCGCCGCCCTGTGCGACCGCATCCTGAAGGCATTAAAAAAATCTGCAAAATAAATTGATATAAGATTAGCCACAGAGGCCCAGAGGGCACAGAGAAAATTATTTTTTCACCCCCTCCCATCCTCCCCCTTGGCAAGGGGCAAGCGGCATGGATGCCGCAGTGGCCGACACCATCAGGACGTCCTGTCCTGTGTCGGCAGGCATCCATCCTGAATGCACTCGATTGCGAACATGGATGTTCAGAAAGCAATCGATTGAGGTGACTGAGTATAGCGAAGTCGGTGGGGGTTGAAGATATCCTCTGCGTCTCCGTGTCTCTGTGGCCATCTTTGACAATTACACAAATAGAAATGAAAATGCGCCTCGATACATACCTCGCCCGAAGCGGCCTTTCCGCGTCCCGTGAAAAAGCCAGGGCCGAGATACTCTCAGGATGGGTCAGGGTCAACGGCGAGACCGTCAGGGACCCGTCTCGATCTCTGAAGGGGGATGAGGAGATCGCCGTTGAACGCCCCGGGGGCCTCTTCGTGAGCCGGGGAGGGGAGAAGCTTCGCCGCGCGCTCGATGAATTCAGGATTGACCTCTCGGGAAAGACCGCGGTGGACCTGGGCGCATCGACAGGCGGTTTTACCGACTGCATGCTCAAGGCCGGGGCAAAAAAAGTCTACGCGGTGGATGTCGGCTACGGCCAGCTCGATTATTCGCTTCAAAGCGACCCCCGGGTCGTGGTCATGGACCGCACCAACGCCCGCAACCTCGCGGGCGGTGACATCCCGGAACCGGTCGATTTTGTCACCATGGACCTTTCATTTATCTCGGTGCTCAAGGTCTTTGACGCGGTGACGCGGCTTTTCGCGCCGGCAAGCGGTGTGATGCTCATCAAGCCGCAGTTCGAGGCCGAAAAGAGCGAGCAGAAAAAAGGAGTGGTTCGCAAAAAGGAGAACCACTTGGCAATTCTCTCGCGCGTGATCGAAGGCCTTATGGGCAAAGGCATGGCGCTGCTCGGGCTCACGCCCTCGCCGATAAAGGGCCCTGCGGGCAACATCGAGTTTTTATGCCACTTTTCGCTTGCGCTCCACGAGGCCGGGATTTCTGCCAAAGAGGCCGGGCTTGTGATTCAGAAGGCCGTTAACCTGGCGCACGATATCGGGATAAAAAAAACCGGGAGTGTTTGATCTCCCCCGGTTTTTTGCATTAAAGCGATTTTATCGCCGGGTTGTTCCAGCTGATTATTTAGTTGCTGGCAGGTTGTTATCGAAAAATTCTCTAAGCTTCAGGAGCTGTTTGGGTGTCGCTTCAAGGGTGGTCGGTTCTTTATAAGCATAAAACCGGTACTGGATGTTTTTAGCCTTTGCCATTTTGTTTCCAACCTGGGGGGGGATTTCCAAGGACCCGTAAAGATCATCGGTTGTACCTGCCCAAACGCCGCTGTCGGTTCCCCATACATTCATGGTTCTGTCTCGCTGCCGGTCGCTGACAGTCAGCTTGATGCTTTCGTTGTCCACGAGTAGGTATGCTTCTTCGTCAAGTTCCACTGTACGTTCACTATTGCCGAAGGGCATGGACATGGCACTCTTTAAAAAATCCCCGGCCCTGAAATGGAATGTGACCGTGATTGGCATGTTTTTGCCGTCCTTAAACTCGCGCGTGTATGTGACAGAGCGGTTATCAAGTTTGCCTTCAAGGACCTTGTGCCACATCTGAACCTTCATGACCTTGGATTTTTTGAACTGGTCATCCGTAACTTTTACCTGATAGCTTTCGCATCCTATGAAAGCGACAATCAGAGCAGATAAGAAAACCATTTTTTTCATATGTACCCCAGATTTATTAAAATTTTTATGTTTTATAATACTATGATGCTATTACTGTCAAGCGAATTGTTCTTTTATTGAGCTTCTGTGGGCATTCTGACTATTATTGAATCACTTTTTTTTCGGCGTCAGGGTGCACGGAGAAATATTTCTTGACCACATGGTTTGATTTTGATTCACTATAATGAGGCCTTTGCAATGCAATCCCTCGCGCCCGATAAGGGCCTGTATTAGCCGTATCATACAGATCAAATTACACTGTCGCCGGTACTATGAAAAAGCTGATTGTCGCAGTATTAATCGCCATTCCCGTTTTTTTCTTCTCCGAAGCCATTCAGGCGGTCGATACCGGCAAGATCATCGCATACCCGGTCCCGTTCAATCCCCGAAAGGGAGACCGCGTCCTGACCATTGAGCATAAATCCGGTCTTACAAACTACAGGGTGAAGGTCGAGATCTTCGACGTTAACGGCGACCTCGTCTTTAAAAGAAAATTCGGTTTACTCCCGGCCTACTGGAACGGGCACAACGACAGGGGCAACCTGGTCAAGCCAGGGTTCTATATCATGATGCTTGACATCGAGGGTACCCTTACCGACCATAGTCAGGGTAAAAAGATGATAAGGATTCTGGTCAACTACTGAGCGACATGAGAACCGGAACACTGACATTACTGGCCGTTTTCCTGCTGAGCGCTTCGAACGGCCTTTTCGCAAAGGGCACGGGCTCGAGCCGGGCGGTATACACGCGCAGCGGCTGGGTGGGGGCCAAGTATGTCGCACTGGGCATGTCGGGCGAGGTCAGGGCCGATGACGTGTTCGCCCTGTACTGGAACCCGGCCGGCCTCTCGGAGCTCAAGGGCAGAAAGACCATGAGCATGGACGAGATCAAGAAAAAGGCGAGCGAGGGCAAGGCAGACCAGATAGCCGAGGAAGACTTAATGAAGTTCTCCGAGGATGAAACGAAAAAGACCACGTTCCACCTCGCCGCGACCGGCGGGCTCCTCGATATGGAGCGCAACTCGGCGTTTCTCGGGACCGCGTTCGAGCTTCCAAAGGGCGTGATGGGGATCGGCTTTTATTCGGTGTTTTCGATCGGCATCGAGGGGCGCGACGAAACCGGAAAATCGACCGGCGACCTGTACTATATCGGCTCCATGGCGGATTTCGCCTACGGGATTTCGCTCGGCATGGCCTCAATCGGCGTGGGCGTGAAATGCCTCTACGAGGCCATTGGCGACGTCCATTACATGGGCGTGGGCGCCGATATCGGGGCGCAGATATACGTGCTCTCGTTTCTCAAGATAGGATTCATGATCCAGGACATCGGCACCGGCCTGTGCCCGATCGACGACTACGAAGGCGTGGGCAAGCGGTACGATTTCGCATACCCGACAATGAGGCTCGGGATCATGATCAGCACCGACGCGGGCATATCGGTCTCCCTTGGGGGGATCAAGAAGATCGAGCAGGAGGATTTCGGGTTCTGCTTCAGCATCGGGTATGACATCGTACGTTATTTTTCGCTGTATGTCGGGCTGAACAACCTGAATTTTTCGTGCGGCGCGACCGTCGAAGTGTATAATTTTAACCTTACCTATGCTTTTGCCATTGACAATATAGATTTCGGATACAATCATATCGTATCAATGGGAATGCTTTTTTGACGGGGGATCGTCTTGATGAAGATCATGGGCATCGTGAACGTCACGCCGGATTCTTTCCATGACGGCGGGCGTTATTTCGACCGGTTCGCGGCGCTGGACCACGCGCTCCAGCTCGCCCAGGACGGGGCCGACATCCTCGACATCGGCGGCGAGTCGACCAGGCCCGGCGCGCTTCCCGTTTCGGCGCAGGAAGAAATGGACAGGGTGTGCCCGGTGATCGAGGCGATCGTTTCCCGCTCGCCTGTCCCGGTATCGGTCGACACGACCAAATCAGCGGTGGCCGAGGCCGCTCTCAGATGCGGCGCGAAAATGATAAACGATATCAGCGGACTGACTTTCGATCCCGCGATGGCCGGTGTCGCGGCGCGGCACGGGGCCGGTCTGGTCGTCATGCATATCAAGGGCACGCCCGAATCCATGCAGCAGAACCCGGAATACGAAGATCTCCTGGCAGAGGTGTATTCGTTCCTCGATGCCTCGGCGCGCAGGGCGCTGGATGCGGGCGTGGCCGCGGACAGGATCGTCATCGACCCGGGTATCGGTTTCGGCAAGACTTTCGAGGACAATTACAAGCTGCTGAACAATATCCCCCTCTTCAAGAAAATGGGTTATCCCGTGCTTGTCGGCCTGTCGAGAAAGTCCCTGATCAAGAAGCTGTACAACAACGGCTCCGACACCCTGCCTGCGACCCTGGCCCTCAACGCGGTATCCATCATGAACGGAGCCGACATCATCCGCGTGCATGACGTCAGGGAGCACAGGCTGGCGCTCAAGGGCCTTGAAATGCTGAGGAAGGTTTCCTGAATATGGAAGGGTTTTTCGAACATTCCGCCCAGTATTTTTCATCGCTGTGGGAATACGCGAGAAACGTGATCGACATCCTGATCGTCGGTTTCATTTTTTACTGGGTCTACTCGTTTCTCAGCCACACGCGCGCCATCCAGCTGGTGAAGGGCATCATCGTCATTTTCGTCGTTGCAGTGCTTTCGAAAATGCTGAGATTCGAGACCCTTGACTGGCTCATACAGAACCTCACCACATCCCTGGTCATCACCGTGGTCATTCTGTTCCAGCCGGAGCTGCGCAGGCTCATAACGCAGTTCGGACAGAAAAACTGGCTTTCCAACGAGGCGCAGAAAGAGATTTTCCCCCTGGACGAGCTGGTGAATGCGCTCATCTCCATGGCCTCGGACAAGGTCGGCTCGCTGATCGTCATTGAGCGAAACACGGGGCTCAAGAGCTACGCCGAATCGGGCGTAACGGTCAACGCCGACATTTCAGAGGAATTCATCAGGACGGTTTTTTTCCCTCTGACACCGCTTCATGACGGGGCGATCGTAATCCAGGAGGGGAGGATTTCGGCCGCGGCGTGTTATCTTCCCCTGAGCGATTCCAAACAGCTCAAAAAACAGCACGGAGCGCGCCACAGAGCGGCGCTGGGAATCGCAGAGGAGACCGACGCGCTTGTCCTTCTGACATCCGAAGAGACCGGCACCATCAACATCATGGTAAACGGCAAGATTTATCCGAGAATCAAGCAGGTCGATCTCAAGAACATGATTCTTTTCTTCATGAATCCCAAGACCGCGTACGAGGAGAACTACAAGATTTCATGAAATCGTTTTTCAACATGATCGCCGAATACGTTAACCAGCGGAATATCCTCGCCAAATCGGCCTGTCTTGCCCTGGCCATCGTGCTGTGGGCGTATATCTCGACGACCAAGAACGAGGAATCGAATTTCAGGATCGCGATCGAAACCGTCAATCTGCCGGAGTACATGACCGTATCGGACATGCAGTACCAGAATATTGACGTCGTCGTCGAAGGGAAAAAGGAGCTGGTCAAGGCGGTCAACCCCAAAACCATACGGGCGGTGGTGGACCTTTCGCGCACACGCGAAAACGTCCCGGCCATGTATCCGATAAAAATCCTCCGTGACCAGATTCCCGACAGTCTCAGGGTTGTACCGTCCAGAAAAAAAATCCGCATCGTGATCGAAAGAAGGACCGAAAAGAGCGTTCTTGTCGTGCCCAGAATCGGGGCTGCGCCCGAGGGGTATATTGTCGGAAAACCGAGGGTTGAGCCGGAGTACGTGATGATAAACGGCGCACGTTCAGTCATTGACCGGATCGATACCCTCGCCACCGCGAATATTTCCGTGGAAAACGAGTCGGCCGATGTGGTCCGCGAAGTCGAGATCGACAGGGAGAACCTGAAAAACGTCGATTTCAGCGACAACGAGGTAAGGGTCTCGATTCCCATTGTCAAACTCAGCGCCCTGGTCAGCGTCGAAATCCCCATCGCCGTCCGCAACATGAAAAAAGATTACCGGTACTCGCTCAAGAGGGACAAAGTCACCGCATACGTCAGGACCGGAGAGCGGAGCAATATTGCGCCAGAACAGATTGTCGCATTTGTCGACGTCGCCCGGATGGCGCTCCGGGATCCCGCCACGAAGGCGAAGGTCCCCGTTAAAGAGGAAGAAATTGAAGTGTCCGTGTATTTCAAGGACGGTTCCGATGCTGACGGGATCGTTTCCTGTTCTCCCCGTCGGGTGACGGTAAAGGCGGCGGCGAAATAGTTTTTTTCTTGTCATACCGGCCGCGGATTGCTACTGTGTCCCGCCGAATCCGGTGACTGAAGGAGAATCGAATGTCGGACATCAAGCTCTGCGTCAACATCGACCACGTGGCGACCGTCAGGCAGGCCAGGGGAGGGATCGAGCCCGACCCGCTGCAGGCCGCGCGCATAGTCGAGGAAAGCGGCGCCGACGGCGTTACCGTACACCTGCGCGAGGACCGGCGCCATATCCAGGACAGCGACATCATCGCGCTTCGCGACATTGTGGTCGGCAAATTCAACCTCGAAATGGCCCTCTCAGACGATATCATATCCATCGCGAAAAGGATACTTCCCGACCAGATAACCCTGGTTCCCGAGAAGAGGGAGGAGCTCACCACCGAGGGCGGGCTCGACGTCAGGGGATATTTCGACAGGATCAGGTCGGTGGTCGAGATGTTTCACGAAAAAAAGGTGATCGTTTCGCTGTTCATCGAGCCCGACATCGAAACCGTCGAGCTCTCGAAGAAGAGCGGGGCGGATTACATCGAAATCCACACCGGGACCTACTGCAATGAGTTCTACCGTCCCGGGAGCAGGCGCGTGAAGGACGAGATCGACCGGATCTATCTGGCTGCCGAGAGGGCGTGCGCCATCGGCATCGGGGTCAACGCGGGACACGGGCTCGATTGCAAAAACCTGCCCGCAATCCTGGGCGCGCCGGGTCTCGAGGAGCTGAACATCGGGTTTTCGATCATCGCGCGCTCGTTGTTTATCGGCATGCCGGCCGCCGTTAAAGAGATGCTGAGGACCATTAAAAGGTGATTGCATAATGTTTATAGGCAATCTGTTCAAACTGATTTTTTTCCTGATCGCGGTGTATTTTTTCTACAGCGTTTTCAGGATGCTGCTCTTTGCCGCGAGGAATACGGCCGGGCGCGAGGAGCGCCTCAGAAGGGATTCCGCAGAAAGGATGAAGGCCGGCGGGAAAAAGGGCGGTAAAGGCGAAGACATTATCGAGCTCGACAAGAACCAGTACAAGGTCGAATGAAAATGCGCGGCAGTTATTACGCTAAATCGCTATGCGCACTGATCGCGCTTTCAACGGCGCTGTCATGCGGCAGAATATCGGGCACGTTCGCCCTGAAGTATCCGATGGAAGATTCGTACCGCAGGGTCCAGGGTGATCTCGAAATCGATAAAGAAGTTCCCGTCCAGTGGGTGTTCAAGCTTGACAAGGTCCCTTCGGAGAAGACGCCGATCGGTGTCATGCTGATGAAAAAAGAACTGGTCTGGGTGGACGTCCTCATTCAGAACGCCGTTGCGGGGCCGGAAAACGCTGTCATATACGGGACGATAAGGGACCTCGACGAGGGCAGTTACAAGATCATGCTCACTGATGTCAGAAAAAGCTCGGAAATCGCCGAGCTTGAATTCATGATTTATTCCGATGATGACGAGTTCGAGTGACTGTCATTGTCGGCCGGCGCGGATGAATCCGGCAGCAGGGACAGTCCCCTATCCTTCAAAATGATTATTTTTCGCCTGCCTTCTTCTATCGCATTGCGTGCGGCGCCCGGCATATCGCTTCCCGTATAGGCGAGGAATCCCGCGCAAAGGACCGCGACCGCCAGGAGAACAATCACCGCCCTTACCAGCATTTTCAGGATCGACCACAGGATCAGTATCGTGACCAGAAGAGCGATGACAGCATAAAGCGGGTTTTCCGAAATGAAATCCATGAATTGATCGAGCATTATCGGCGTTTCCATGTTCATGATTCGGTTCACGGCGGATCGCGATGATCTGCCTGGCCTATAATCAGGATCGGAACCCGTTGCCGGTTAATTGAGTCAAATTCGCCCCGATTCTCGATCGTGCCTGCGCGGGCCTTCGATGTAAGTGCATTAATGACGGAGGGGCGCATCCGGTGCGCCCCTGCTATTAGCGAGGGAGGGACTCGAACCCCCCACACCGCGGATATGAGCCGCGTGCTCTAACCGACTGAGCTACCTCGCCGAAATTAGCGCGGGCAGGATTTGAACCTGCGACCTTTGGGTTATGAGCCCAACGAGCTACCAACTGCTCCACCGCGCGATGTGCCGACAAAGTATAGAATTAGCCGGTCAGTGTCAACATTTTTTCCCCGGGGGAGTTTTTTTTAAGTCCCGGCCCCGGCCTGTAAAAATGGATTGACCTTCTTTTTTCTTCTTCATAGTCTAACGCTCTGTAAATCAGCCGGCAGCCGGCTGTCATTATTGGATGAATGACAGGGAAGACGCATGAAATTTGGCTTCAATCCGCTGAAAATTTTCAGAAACAGGAAAGTCGGCCTTGTTCTGGGAAGCGGCGGCGCAAAGGGCATGGCGCATATTGGCGTCATCGATCATCTGGAGAAGACGGGGATTCCGATCGATATGGTCGCCGGGTCGAGCATCGGCGCGCTGATCGGCGCGCTGTATTGCTCCGGCGCGCTCATGGATTTCCGTAACGATCTCGTTAAAAAAACGAAAAGAGACCTGATGGCGTATTTCGATCCCGTAATCCCCCGCTCGGGACTGATCGAGGGCAGGGGCTATATGAAGCTCATCACAAACTATATCCCCCAAAAGACCATGATCGAGGATTTGCGCATACCGCTTGCCGTACTGGCGACCGATTATTACACCGGAAACTCGGTGGTCTTTCGCAGCGGCAACGTGCACGAGGCGCTGAGGGCGAGCATTTCGATTCCCGGGGTTTTCACCCCGGTCAGATTCAAGGGAACCTATCTCATCGACGGCGGCGTGGCGAATCCGCTTCCCGTGAACGTGGCCAGGCGCATGGGCGCGGGCATGACCATAGCGGTGAACCTTCATCCCACGACCGAAAAGCGGAAATGGAAGAACTTCGTGTCGTCGACAGTCCGCAGCCCCGGGCTTACGGTGGATTCCCGGGAAATCGAGATCATCCAGCCTCCGCCCGTGCCTCCCGTTGAACCGGTTCCCGCCGGGAAAAAACCCGCATCCGGTCTGCGCGGGATCTTCGACCACTGGATGGACCCTGCGAAGAAGGCGCCTGCGGAACAGACCCCGAACATTTTCGAGATAATCATGCAGACAATCGACATCATGGAGTATGTCAACACCCGGATGATGCTTGAATACAATACCCCGACCCTGCTCATCGAGCCCGACGTATACGGCGCGGGCATGCTCGACTTCAGCGACTCGAAAAGAATCATAGATGAGGGCGTCGCGGCCTGCATGAGGCATGAGCGCGATATCGCCAGGAAAATCAGGCGCTGGGTCTGATGCAGGGAATTGAAAGTTCACACTGACAGCGGAGCGGATATGGCCGGAAAAAACGATAAATCGGAAAAACGATACCGCGAGCTTCTCGGGATTATCCGCGAACATAACCGCCTCTACTATGAGCTCGACAGTCCCTCGATCGACGACGCCGAATACGACCGGCTTGTCCGAGAGCTCGGGGAAATCGAACGGCTGCATCCTGAGCTGAAAGAGTCTGAAACGCCCTCCGAAAGAGTGGGCGGGGCGGTATCGCGGGCTTTTTCAGAGGTGCCGCACGACCCGCCCATGCTGAGCCTGGGGAACGTGTTCGATGAAGCCGAGCTTCAGGAGTTCGATGCGCGCTGCCGCAAGGCCGCCGGTAACGGGCTGATGACCTATACGGTCGAGCTGAAGTATGACGGCCTCGCGGTTGAGGTGTTTTACCGGGACGGGCAGATGTTCCAGGGCGCGACCAGGGGCAACGGGTCGGTGGGCGAAGACGTGACCGCAAATCTCATGACGATATCGGGAATACCCCGCAGGCTCGCGACCGCGGTTCCATATCTCACGGTCAGGGGCGAGGTCTTCATGAGGCTCTCGGAATTCGAAAAATTGAACAGCACCAGGGAGGAGGAGGGCGAGGCGCTCTTCGCTAATCCGCGTAACGCTGCGGCCGGGTCTCTTCGCCAGATAGACCCCGCAGTGACCGCTCGCCGTGAGCTCGACGCCGTTTTTTACGGGATCGGCAGGGCCGAAGGCGCCGTGTATGACGGCGCGCGCAAAAAATCAGGCGGGCAATCTGTCCTGCCGGGGTTCGAGGGACCCCGCGAACCCGGGGGCATCGACACCCAGGAGGCGCTGTTCGGATATTTTCAGAGCATCGGGGTGCCGGTTTCGCCGCACCGCGCGTGCGGGTCGCTTGACGATGTCATGGCTTTTTACCGGTACTGGCTCGAGAACAGGCACGCCCTCGATTTCGACATTGACGGGATCGTGGTCAAAATAAACGACTTCTCATTACGGGAAAAGATGGGCGCAACCGGGAAGGCGCCGCGTTGGGCGGTCGCCTGGAAGTTCCCCGCCAAGGAGGCGGTCACCGTGCTGGAATCGGTCGACTTCCAGGTCGGGCGCACGGGCATCGTCACCCCGGTGGCGAACCTCAAGCCGATAAACATCGGGGGCGTGGTGGTGAAGAGGGCGACTCTCCACAACTTCAGCGAGATCGAGCGCCTGGGGGTCAGGATCGGCTCCAGGGTCACGGTGATCAGGGCAGGGGATGTGATCCCCAAGGTGGTCGAGGCCCATGGAGACGGTCCCGGAGGGGATGCGATCAATCCGCCCGATGCATGCCCCTCGTGTTTGCAGCCGCTCGACAGGGAGGACATCTACCTGCGATGCCTGAACCCCGATTGCGAGGCCAAGAAGCTCGAGAACCTGAAATACTTCGTTTCAAAGGACGGGATGGACATCGAGTTTTTCGGGCCCGAGCTGATCCAGCGCCTGCACGAAAGGGGGAAGCTCGACGGCCCGGCCGATTTTTTCAGTCTCACCAGGGACGACCTCCTGGGCGTCGAGCGCATGGGTGATAAGATCGCCGACAAGATCCTCGAGTCGATAGACAAACGCCGGAGCGTTCCCCTGTCGGTCTTTATCAGGGGACTGGGTATCCGTAATGTGGGCGAGCACCTCGCAAGGGTTCTCGCGCGGGCCGCGGGGTCCCTGGCCGGGCTTTCGGCGATGTCCAGGGACGAGCTGATGAGGATCCATGAAGTTGGGCCCGGCGTCGCGGATTCGGTGTATGAATTTTTCCACGGGGAGAGGTCGGCCGCCGTGGTAAGGGCGATGCTCGAAGCCGGGATCAAGGTGCTTGACGAGGCGACGCCTTCGGCATCGCACAAAGGCGTCGCAGGCAAGACTTTCGTCTTCACCGGAACCATGGAATCCATGGAGCGCAAAGATGCCGAGGAACTGGTGGAAAGCCTCGGCGGCAAGGCCGCCGGGTCGGTGAGCAAAAAGACCGATTACGTCGTGGCCGGGGAGTCTCCCGGATCGAAGCGCGACAAGGCCGAAGCCCTGGGAGTCAGGGTGCTCACCGAAAAGGAATTTCTCGATATGGTCAAAGACAATGAATAAGATATCGCGGTCGATTATCAATGCCTTCAAGCAGGACTACTACCTGCTCACCCCGCTGCTGATGTTTCTTTCGTACCCGAGCCTGGACCTGCCCGGGTTCAGGGGCTGCGCGCTTCTGGCCTGGTTCGCTTTTGTGCCGCTTTTCGTTTTCGTCCGTAAGAAGACACTGCTCCGGGTATATCTCTATTCGTTCGCCATGGGCCTGATAGGAAACTACCTGTGCTACAGGTGGATCGGAGATTTCGGCGAGTTTGTCGAATATGGCCCGGCATTCATCCGCGTGCTGCTGATCCCCTATCTTTCGATGTTTCTGGGGCTGAAAATTTTCATCGGCGAGGCGCTTTCCCGCAGGCACGAGCGGCTGAGGTTCCTCATCTATCCCTCTGCGTGGATATTCGTCGACTGGATACAGTCCATCGGTTTTCTCGCCTTTCCCTGGCCGTATCTCGCGTACACCCAGTACCGGTTCGGGCCGATCGTGCAGGCCGCATCGATTACCGGCGTCCTCGGAGTTTCATTCATGATCGTGCTGGTGAACCGGACCGCCGCAGACCTGATCCTCTCTTGCGGCGGGAAGCGCCCGATCGCCGGCATGGTCCGTACGCCCGAATCGAGGCGTCTGGCGTTCGCCGCCGGCGTCGTGTTCGTATCCATCCTGTACGGGGTCGTGGTGCTTATGACCGCAAAGGAGCCTGTCAAACGGGATCTCCGGGTCTCGGCGGTGCAGTCGTGCATATCCCCGTGGGAAAACTGGTCCAGCAACCGCTTCAGGTATCTTGCCGAGCTCAAGAGGTTCACCGACGAGGCGCTCGCCGACGGCCCTGATCTCGTGGTCTGGTCCGAATCCGCCACCCTCGAAACGATATCCTATGATTATGAAAAGGGCGACCTGAACATGTTCGAAAGGGACCTGCTCGACTATGTCAGGCGGGCTGACAGGCCGCTGGTCACGGGGGAGATCGGCATGATCGAGGATACGAGCGGGGATTATACGAGGCGTTATCCCCTCAACAGCGCGGCATACATCAACAATTACGGCGAAGTCATCGGATCATACGCGAAAATCAATCTCGTTCCTTTCGGGGAATGGTTCCCCTACGAGAAATGGTTTCCCTTTGTGAAGGACATTACCCGCGAGTTCGGCGGTTCGGATTTCGTGCCCGGCGACCGTCCCGTACTTTTTGACCATGCCGGCAATTCCTTCGGGATTCTGATATGCTACGAGGGGATTTTTCACCGGCTATGCAGGGAATACAGGAACCTCGGCGCGGATTTTTTCATCAATATCACGAATGACGGGTGGACTGATTCCTATGCAGGGCACATGCAGCATTTTTCGGCCTCGATTTTCAGGGCCGTCGAAAACGGGGTCTGGTACGTTCGAGCGGGCAATGACGGGTTCACCGCCCTGATCGACCCTTACGGCAGGATTCGCAGTTCGATGCCGATTTTGATGCAGGGGCACGTCACCGGCGACATCGACTTTTCCCTGAACAGGGACACCTTCTATACCCGATGCGGGGACCTCGTCCTGTATGCGGCACAGGCATTGCTCGCCTGGGCCGTGGCTGTCTGGCTTTTCGGGTGGATAAGAAAGGCGCTCTCAAAGAGGGCCGAAGGATGATGAAAATAATCCCCAATGGCAAATTATCCTTGAAAAAATAATGACCGGGTGCTTCATTAGATTCATCCAGGGATGATGGAAGGAGGTATATCGTGGCTGAGAAAAAAATCAGGAACAGACGCAGGGGCCCCGACATTCTCATCAAGACCATCAACGGTTTTGCTGTTATTTCCTGGGTGATCATTTTCGGGATTTTTATCACATTTTCCCTCGCGAAACCCAGCACATGGAGAGGGGTCGGATTGACCGGAGGCGGGGGGCCGGGAGCCTACAATCCCGGGTACATGCAGTTTGCTTTTTACCTTATGGTGATCCAGCTTCTGCTGTGCGCTGCCGGGCTTGCCATAAACGCCAACAGAATCAAGCGCAAGACGGACAGCCTGAACAAGTCGCTGATCTTTTTCGGCTGCTTCTCGCTGATAGGCATTATCATCTACATCATCGTGGCATAACGGTTCCGGCAGGGCAGACCGCATGCGCTTTCCGGTCCCGCAGGAAATCCCGCGCCCTGCGGCGGTCATTTCCCGATCAGAAATTTCCTGATCGCCGATTCCGTTTTTTCGGGCTGGTCCATGTACGTTACGTGTCCGCAATCCTCAAGCACGACTGCCGTGAGCCCGGGAATCGCAGCCGAGAACACGCTCACTCCTGAAACATCCACCAGCAGGTCGTCCCTGCCCCAGATCAGCAGCGTCCGGGCCCTGATCCGCGGAAGAACTTCCGCCAGGATATTTTCCCTGGAGAGAAGGTCCTTTCTGAATATTCTTTCATGGAGCCTGAACAGCGCCTTCTGCTCGCCGACCATGTAGCTCTTCAGATGATCGGGGATCGCAGGAGGTCTCTTTACGAGCAGCGACATAAGGAAATCGAACTCTTCGACCGTTCGGAATACGATCGTCCGGTCCTCGTCCCTGTGCCGGTCCCTCATTTTCTGGGTGTAGCTTTTTTCCGGGGTCAGAACGCCGAACGGGCTTATGAGCACGAGCCTGTCGATCCGTTCAGGATGCTGCGCCGCATAGTACGCCGCTATTCCGGCGCCCATGGATATCCCCGCCAGATCGGTCCGCTGCAGTCCGCATGCCTCGATGAACCCGTTCAGGCGCGCCGCCTGTGACGGTATGTCGTAAGGTTCTGTTTCATTCTTCGAGCTCTCGCCGAAGCCCGGCAGGTCGGGTATGATCAACTCGTGACCGTTTTTCAGCGCGAGGGGGATGTTTCCCCACTGGTCCTTGTGCTGGCCGAACCCGTGCAGTAAAACGACAGGCCTTCCCGATCCTCCCCTGAGGAAGACCCAGGTTTCCTTGCCGACCGATACTTCATGCTTTGCCAGTCCGGACTGGGCGCGTTTCAGCCTGAAGAGTCCCTTCATCATAGCGCCCGGGAAAAAATAGTAGGTTGCCGCGAATATAATGAAGATGAGCCCCAGCAGCGTTCCTGCCACACGGAGATTCCTGTTCATGTAAGCCTCCTTTCCCTTGAAATACTTATCATAATGGGAGTTCACCCTTCTCCCAGGATGAACTCCTTCGATTTTATGCGGATATGGTAGTAGTTCTCCACGAAAAGTATGAGCGAATACACCAGGTCGAGAATTGATTCTTTCGCATAACGATCATTTTCAATCGAAGAGAATTTTCTGTTCAGCGCTTCCACGATGAAATCCATCGTTTCCCGCGGCATCAGGCGGCCCGCGCCGCCGCAACCCGAGCAGACCGGCCTCAGGTCCCTCTCGTCAAGGCTGAACCGGCTGTAATTCCGGCTGCCGCAGTTCGAGCAGGCGCCCGTAACCTCGAGCAGGCCGCCGAGTTTGAGAAAATGAAGCAGAAAGGCGGCGGTCAGGTGAGCCGGATGATCAGTCGACGAGAGCCTGTCCATGGCCGCGCCGAGATAGTCGAAAATTTGAACTGAAGGCTCGTTGAGGCCCGTGGTCCGGTCGACGGTTTCAAGCATAAGATAAAGGTGGTAAATTCTTGCCAGGTCCTGCCGGATTTCGGGATAATACCGTTCGATCGTGAAATCGCTCACGATCGATGATTCCTTCTCTTCATTATAGTAATACTGGAGTGATGAAACCGAACCCGGTTCCGCGGCAGTGTGTGAACGCTTTCTGCTTTTCCTGAGTCCCTTGAAGATGAATTTCGCTTTTCCGTATTCTCTGGTGAGGACCGAGCAGGAAACATCGGCTTCGCCCGAGGGCCTGGCCGACAGGATGATGCCGATGGTTTTGCGTATTTCCATTCTCTATTCTGGTTTCTGGATGGTCGCGATGATCCTGTTTATCACCGTGCCGCTGATGCTTTTTATCTTGAAGGTGACGTAGCCGTCGCTTACGGTGGCGCCTTTTTCGGGTATCTTCCCGAAAAGATCGAACACGTAGCCTCCGACCGTGTCGAAATTTTCCGTCGGAATGCTGAACCCGAACATCTCGTTGAAATCGGATATGGTCATCCGCGGATCGAACTCGTAAGTGTACTTGCCGATGCGCTGTATTTCCGGGAGCTCTTCCGAGTCGAATTCGTCGTGTATTTCGCCCACGATTTCCTCGAGAATGTCCTCCATGGTTACGATGCCCGCCACGCCGCCGTACTCGTCGACCACGACCGCGATGTGCAGTTTTTTTATCTTGAACTGCAGCAGGAGCTCGTCCAGCGGCATTGTTTCCGGCACGAAGAACGGTTCATGGAGGATTTTTTTGAGCTGGAATTTTTTCCGGGAGTTTGCGGTCAGAAGCCTCAGCAGATCCTTGACGTACAGGATGCCGGCCAGGTTGTCTATCGTTTCCTCGAAAACCGGAACGCGCGAATGGCCGGCGTCGCAGACGATTTTCACGAGAGTCTTGAGGTCGGTGCCGGCCTCAAGCGCGGTGATGTCCACCCGGGGGATCATGATGTCGCGGGCGGTTTCGGACGAAAGCTCGAACACGCCGCGGATCATCTCCTTGCGCGGGTTGTCAAGGTTTTCAAATGCTTCCTGGTCAAAAATATCTGCTGGTTTTTTAAAATGGTTTTTGATGCGGATGCTGATCTGTTTTAACAGAGAGCGCCAACTGCCGGGATCGGCATTATCTGATGTCATCTCGTGTGTTTAAACCTGTCATTTGATATTTTAATAATCACAGAAACCGGTAAATGCGCCTTTTGTCAACTTATATTTGCGGGCTCACAGCTCCCAGATGCTGAATTTTTTGACGGTCTCGAGGATTTTGGTCGAAGCATCGAGGGCGTTTTCCTTTGTAAGGCTGCAGTCGTTGTAAAGGCTGTCGGCCATGAATTTTTTTATGGCCACGTAAACGTCTTTGGTCGGAAAGAATATAAAGGAAAAATAATCCTGCCTCTTTTCGAGGATGGTGAAGGACGAGTGCAGCATCATGGGTTCGCGCGGGATCATGATCTTCTCGCTCTTTGT
The DNA here is from genome assembly GCA_022709405.1 of Spirochaetota bacterium. GTDB lineage: Bacteria > Spirochaetota > UBA4802 > UBA4802 > UBA5550 > JAKLIV01. The sequence goes on along the minus strand of JAKLIV010000037.1, from coordinate 6,720 downwards.
TCCGTTTATGACGGTCAGCTCGCTGAATCGGTAGGGGATTGACAGGCCGTCTTCACGGTGAACGGGCTCCATGTGCTTTTTCGAATATATGGCCGGTTCTACGAGCAGATGAGTCCTGTTTCCGTCGGTTTTGAATACGATCCCTTCCGGGGTGCGGTAGATGTCCTTCACGTTGCTGTATGCGGTTATTTCATAGATCGAATATGCCGAACCGCTCTGAAAAAAGGCGGTTATTATGAATCCTCCGTTGGGTGGAATTGTTTCGGACAGATACGCTTTTATCAGGGACGTAGCTTTTGCCATACCTTGACTCCTGAGCTCACTAGTATATAATTATTGTAAATATTTTCTGTTTTAATTCAACTAAAATTTTTTGCATAACACTGCCCGGGGTATTTTTTTCATTGATCATTTAAGAAGATAATTCAATGCTGGTTTTACCCGGAGGATACGATGAAGTCCTTTTTTGGCATCAGACCGCTGCTTTTCGCACGAAACGGGGCTATTCCCTCGATGCCCCGCGATACTCTCGAAGCCTATAAAGCCGCATTCGACGCCGGAGCGACCGTCATTTACTCTGCGGCGCGGCTTTCAGCCGACATGCACCTGGTCCTTTCAGGAGACAGGGATTTCAGCGCGGCAGCCGGGGAAAATGCCCGTGTCGGCGCCATGACTATCGATGAAATCAAGGCCCTGGACGCCGGCCATTACTTCAGGGACCCGGTGTCAGATGAATTTACTTTCAGGGGCAAAGGCGTCAGGTTCATTACCCTCGATGAAGCGCTCGATTCCTTTCCGGATCGCCGCTTCAATATTGAAATTGCGGACAAGGGGGAACGGGCGGTCGATGCTTTGAGGGACGTCGTTGAGCGCCATAAAGCGGTTGACAGGGTTCTGGTCTACTCCATGTATGCGTCGACAATCGGTAAAGTCCGCGCTTCCATCCCCGAGATAGCAACATCGCTGTCGTTGACGGGAGTGCTGGGCCTGTACGCCCTTTTCAGGACGGGATTTCTGTATTTCAAACGCGGTTTCAAGGCCGACGCGCTTCAGATTCCGGAGGTCATCGGCCCGTCGTTCGTCGGCAACCAGGGAATGATACGGGAGAGTTCAGCAAGAGGACTGAAAGTGATAATATCGGTTGACAACAGCCAGGCGCAGATCAGGCGTCTCATCGAAGCCGGCGCTGACGGTTTCATAACCGATGACATTCCGCTTCTGGTGAAAATTCTCGGCGAAATCAAACCTGATTTTTGCGACCCCGACATTTTATAACGGATTCGACCCGGGCCCGTACGAGGGGAATGCCCGGTTTGGGTCCATTGCCGGACATCCCCCCGCGGATTCCGTTCCGGTTGTATTTTTTTACCCGGTCATGTCCTGGGGATTTCAGTCGGTTGCATTTCGGCGTCATCCTGCTTTTTTTTGGGCGTTTCGAGGAAACGGACTTCGTTTCCGACGATTTTGATTCGTGACTGCATTTTCCCGTCTTTGCCTTCCCATCGGTCCTGTCTCAGTCCGCCGATTACGAGCAGCCTTTTCCCTTTGGCCACGCTCTCGGAGCATATCTCCGCAATCCTTTCCCATGTCTCCACTTCGATAAACGACACCTTCGGATTGTCGTCCATCCTCGTGAAGTGATTGACCGCCAGGGAAAAAGTGCATACCGATTTCCCGGTTTTTGTTTTTTTGAGGACTGGGTTCTGGGTCACGAAACCCTCGATGGTCGCCGCTGCCACGTTTTGCATCGCGTTTCTCCTTTTATTAAATTGTTGAATGTAAGGGCATACTGTCCCTGAGGAATGTTTCCTTCTGTGTAATACGATCGGCAGGGGGAAAATGATAAAAAAAAATTGCTATCCGGAGAATTTTTTGGGATGCAGTCAGAAATTAAGACGGGTATGGCAGCCGGCCGTGGCCGAACACTGCCTTATGATCTCGGTTATGTACCGCCGGTATCCGGTTATGACGTCTTCTTCGGGCATCATTTCCATGAGCTCATGCATTCCGAGCATGTCTTCCTCATAGAGGAGAAGGCTGTTGGCGGCGTCGATGATGTGTATCGCTGAATTTTTAGACAGCATTTTATTCACCTGCTTGATGTATCGGCGCCGGGTCGGTATTTCTGAACCGATTTCAATATGGTCAGGAGCCGAAAATTGCATTGACTCTTGATTCCGGCGATGTATTCTGCGAGAAGACACGCGGATTGTATGACAAAATTTTTATGCTCTCATAAATGGAGTGAGTATGTATAAACTGTGCTTTTATGTTCCCGACTCCCATCTCGAAAGAGTGAAGGAAGCGCTGTTCAAATCCGGCGCGGGAAGGATCGGCAACTACGACTGCTGCGCGTGGCAGGTCAAGGGGCAGGGCCAGTTCAGGGCGCTCGAAGGAAGCAATCCGTTTATCGGCAGGATCAACGAGGTGGAGACCGTTTCCGAGTACAAGGTCGAAATGGTGTTCGAGGACCGTCTCAGGGAGCAGATTATCCGGGCCTTAAAAGAGTCCCATCCCTACGAGGAGCCGGCTTACGACATCTGGAGGCTGGAGAACTGAATCGATTCCCGTGGATTGCGCCGGCCACAATCATGCGGCTGTCAGTCTATTGGCGTGTTATAAAGCTTTCGTCGAATTTCGTCGCCCCGTGCGACAATCCTGCTGACATCCTTTTCATCTCCCTCGGTGACCGCTTCTGCAAGGGCGACCGCGACTTCAGCTTCGCCTGCTGCAACTACCGTCGCGCCGGCCCGGCGAATGGGACCCACATCGCGCAGATGCGCGCACCTCACCAGGATTCGCAGGTCCTTGTTTCGGAGCCGGGCCTCGCGAACAATCTCGGCCGAGTCCTCCACGTCGGCGGTGATGATGAGGCTGCCGGACGTCGCCACGCCCGCCTCTTCAAGCGTTCCCGGCCTCAGGACGTCTCCATAAAGGGCGCGGCAGCCCTCGGAACGCAGGCGCCGGACCGTGTCCAGGTTCAGTTCGACCACGGTTATGTCCGCACCGCGTTCGGCGAGCAGCCGATGCACGGTTTTCCCGACCGGCCCGTATCCGACAATGATGCACTTCCGCGGATCAGTCTCGGCGTGCGACCCTGCAGGCATGCTCGCTCCGGCTCCTTTTGAGGAGAGCTTTCGCGCATAACGATAAATTGTCGGATTGAGTGCGATTGAAATGATGGATACGGCAATCATGGCGTTCCAGCCGAGATCATTGATAAGTTTGAGCTCGCGGGCTACCGCCCCGAGGATAAAGCTGAACTCCCCCACCTGGGACAGAGCTGCGCCGACCGGTATCGCGGTTGAGAGCGGCCTGCCGAGGATTCGTACAGTGAGCAGCGTTGAAAGCGGTTTGCCGACCAGCACCACCAGCAGGACGGCGCCTATCAGCAGCGGGGCATTAATGAGGCTCATGGGGTCGAAGAGCATGCCCACTGAAACGAAAAACAGGATTGCAAAGGCGTCCCGCATCGGCAGGGCGTCGTTGCCGGCCCTGGCCGCGAAATCCGTACGGCCCACGGTCAGGCCTGCAAGAAAAGCGCCGAGCGCCATTGATACGCCGAAAATTTTTGATGATCCGACGGCGATTCCCAACGCAAGGACAAGAACGGCAAGCGTGAACAGTTCCCGGGAACGGGTAATGGCGATTCGTTCAAGGGCCCATGGGATCACCCATCTTCCCAGCACGATCACTGAAACGACGAGACCGAGAATTTTTGCAGCGGTGAGGGCGATTGCCAGCCCTGCTTCGCTCCCGATGCCGGTCGATGAGAATACGATCGGAAGCAGGAGAAGGTACATCACCGTAAGAATGTCCTCGACGACGGTCCATCCGATGGCGATGTGCCCGATGGGGGCGTGCAGATCGCGTGATTCGGCCAGAACCAGCGCCATAACCACCGTGCTTGCCACCGAAATAGCAAGGCCCAGCACTATCCCCGAGTCCCAATCCCACCCGAACAGTCTCAGAATGACTGCGGTCGCCATTGTCGAGAAAGCGCTCTGAATCAATGCTCCGGGTACTGCGATGCGCCACACGGCCGCCAGTTCACGAAGGTGGAAACGGAGTCCGATTCCGAAAAGCAGGAGTATCACCCCGATTTCGGCGAACTGGTGCGCTATTTCCTGATGCGCCGTGAAACCGGGGGTGAAAGGGCCGACAACCAGACCCGCAAGAAGGTAACCGATGATTGGAGAAAGCCTCAATCGGTTCGCAACATAACCCAGGAAAAGGGCTGCAGCCAGGCCTCCGGTAAAAGTCAACAGCACATTGATCTCGTCCATAGTCTCTCCGGTTCGGGTCTAATCGTTAGTTCTGCAGATATCCGGAACTAAATGCCAATTGAAGGCATGGCGGAAATAATTACATATTATTTTTCTTATAACGTACGACAAGAGCATCACACGGCAGTGCTGATATTATCCGTTTCGCGTGGCTGCCGAACAGCGAATAAGAGACAATTCCCCGAAACCTTGAGCCGACGACGACCAGCTCCGCGTCGGTCAAACGGACAAAGTCCTTGATGATACGCGATTCATTGCCCATCTCGATCCGCTGGTTGACCCGGCTGCGTTCATCTTGTGTCAAACCGATTCCGTCTATAAATTTTTCAAGGTCCCGCCGGGCGACCTGACGCATCTGCTCTCTGTATCCGTCGATATCGTCGGCTGAGGAGGATTTCGGCGCTGTGTAGGCGTAAAGGATTACCAGTATGTGGTCGGGGAAAAGTGCGGCCGCCGCCCTGATTGCGTGTTCCGATACCTCCGAGAAATCGGTGGTTACGACAATATTTTTATAGTGGTTTCGCGCTCTTCCGGTAACAACAAGCAGTAATTTTTCTGATTTACGCATCAGATGGTCAACGGTTCTGCCGAGAGTGAAACGCCCGAGCACTTCGTTGCGGGCTACGCCTGTTATGATAAGATCGCAGTTTTCTTCCCGTGAAATACGCATTATGACATCGGACGGCTCTCCTTCTTCGATTCGCACCGAAACATGCGGACTGGCCTCGCCAAGGTAATCCAGGAGCATGCGCCGGGCCTTTTCGATGAGCACCGCATTGGGCCGGTGAAACTGCATGAAGGGTATGCGGCCGATGTTGCTTATTTCATGCGTGGATTCGAGGACGTGGAGGATGATCAACTCGGCCTTAAATTGCTTCATGAGGGCTACTGCCCGGTCCTGGGCGCGGTCGCTGCGCGCGCTCAGATCGGTTGCAAGCAGAATTTTTCTCGGAAGATTGATCATGCAATAATATCCTCAGTATCTGTATTTTTTATCAGCAGGAAACGAAGCCGGTCTGAACTCTTATGAACAAAGACAGAATATACTCATCGATTGATACAAGAATAATAAATTGTCGCCGTGATGTAAATAATTAAATGATAATTTCTGTCAACCATCCCCGACACGATACTTGTGGGAACCGATAATCTGTGAATCATCAGGCATATGAAGGAAATCTGTCCTCAGGCCAGGATCATCGTCACTGCCGAAAGCATCGAAAGAGCGCTGAAAATGTACGCAGAGGGCGCCGATTACGTGTTTGTTCCCAGAATTCTGTCGGCAAGAAATGTCATGCAGATACTCGATATGATGCTCGGCGACAGGGATGATGAAATCCGTACTTTCATCAATAATGAAACGGATGAGCTTCAGGGACGGGCGGAGATAATGCGCTGATGCTTCAGCTGGCCGGATTCTTGATTTTTTCTATCACGGCCTTCAGGAGATTCAGGTAGTCCTTTTCGGCCTGGATGAAATTTTTAACCGCGGGCTTTTTCTCGAAACGTTCTCTCAGGAATTCCCGCTCGGAGGGGGAGTCCGGCTTCATGGCTTCTCCCCGCGCGGCCCGGGCGTTCAGTTCCTGGCCCATGATGATGAGTTCCGAGAGCAGCTCCTGGGCGTCGCGGTCTTTCGTGATTTCCGTGAGCGCCTGTTCGTATTTTTTGGTCAGATCGTGTTCCTTGATCAGCCGCGACAACTCACGCGCCTTCAGGATTATTTGGTCGGGAGAGGCCGGCATCTACCACAGCACCTTCATCGGGTTAATCAGCTTGCCGTGCTGCCAGAGCGTGAAATGGAGGTGGGGTCCGGTGGAAAAACCGGTCGATCCGACCCTGCCGATAAGACTGCCCGCTTTAACGGTTCTTCCGTTGGCGGTGCAGATTCTTGAGAGGTGGCCGTAAAGCGTTTTGAAACCGTTATCGTGCTGCACGATCACCGCCTTTCCGTATCCGCCCATCCACCCGGTTCCAATCACGCGCCCTGCTCGCGCCGCTCCGACATAGGTGCCGGTCGGGGCCGCGATATCGATGCCGTTGTGAAAGCTCCTGATGCGGAAAATAGGATGATTGCGCTGGCCGAAGAAGGAGGTGAACCTTCCGCCGAGGGGGGATCTGAATTTTTCCCTGAGCTCGTACTGAAGCGCGAGCTTGTCGGCCATCTTTCCGGGCAGCGGTTTTGCTCCCCTGATGAATACGGCCACGGGTTTTTTCTCTTCAGCGAACGCGCGATATATCCGGTACAGGGGAGGGAGGTCCTGTATGACGATTTTTTCCTTTTCTGTTGAATACAATTCTGGCAGGGTATCTATTTCGGAAAATGACTGGATAAAATGCATGGCGCCGTTCTCTGAAGGAACTACGATGCTCTGTTCTTCCCGCGCGACGAGGCTGTCCCAGAGCGGGTTTGCGCCGATAAGCGTATCTATGTTGA
>JAKLIV010000036.1 GCA_022709405.1 Spirochaetota bacterium | reverse complement strand
TCCTTGGCGATCTTCACGAAACGGGCCCTCGACTGCCTGGTCATGAACGTGTTGATGATCAGAACGTTCCTCTTGTTGTGAAGAAAATGCTCGAGAACCTTGCGCTCGACGTGTTTGACCAGGACATCGTCCTCCTCGTTGAATTTGTCCGATGACCACGGCTGCCCGAAGTTGGTCATTTCAAACATGAGCTTCCTGATTTCAGACCTGCTTACGCGGTAGCGGGACTTGTTCCTGAAAAACTTGTTGGCGAACTCGGTTTTTCCCGAACCGTAAAGTCCGCACAGGAGTATTATGTTGCACGACTGTATCTGTTCGATGTTCATTGCCGCACCCCGTAGCTGATTCTATGCATATGCAATCATTATATATACCGTCCAAATAATGTAAAGTACATATTCAAATCCGAATTGTTCTTGAAATTATCCCCCGCATCGTGTAAGGCATAACATGAATATCCCGGAGGGCCCCCGCGCCGGCGTTACCCCCCGGGGAAGGAGTCGTTATGGAACTGATAAGAGTCTGGTCTGAGCTTGATATCGCCGAAATAAAAGAGCACATAGTGATGGCGGACGACAAATTCGGCCACTGCCCGAACTGCAAAAAGATCGGGATCGACCTGAAAGACCTGAAAAAATGCCCCTCGTGCGGACGGGAATTCAAGTATATAACCTCAAAGGAAGCCTCGGGCGGCAAAATCGACATTGTCGCGCGCCTGAAAAAGAAGCTGCCCGATCTCGCTTTCGTGGATTACAGCGACTACGAAAGGCTCACCGGAAAAAGAAAAGCTGAAGACCTGTTCAGCGTCTGAGGGCCTTTATTATTATGGGCACCTCTATAAATCAGGTTTTTCATTATTTCAAAAATGATAAAACCTGATTTTACCAATGATTATGCCCACAAGGGAACATCAAAAATGTAATTTATAGAGGTTCCCTTATAATGGCCCGGGCCGCGGCTGCCGATGATGATTAAAGGAGGCAGCCAATGGATACGGAAAAAAACATATCGGCCGACCATCTGTACAGGCTCATCAGGAGAACCAGAGGGCAGGAACGCGAACAGTGTCTCAGGGCCATCGGCCTCGTTTACGGGAGCGCCATGGCGGGAATGGTTCAGGATTTCTTCGATAAGAAAAGGCGTCACTCTTAAAACAGCGAGTCACCGCCTTCATTATTTTTTTCAGCATAGTATTTCCGAAAGTAGATGACCGCGTTGTAATCCTTGCCCATCATGTCATAGGCCACGCCGATATTGTACAGGGCCTCGATCATCGAATCATCCGCCTCGTATGCCGCCTTGAACGAGTGGACGGCGTACACGTAATTCCTCTTGAGAAGGTAGGCCATGCCGAGGTAAAAATGTCCCCTGGCGAGCTTCCGGTCGAGCATGACCGATTCCCTCAGATGAATGATCGCCTCGTCGATCATCCCGTACTTGTACAGGTAGGCCTTGCCCAGGCCGTAATGCGCCAGGCAATAGTAGGGGCCGGCCTCGACAGCCTTCCTGAACTTTTCTATCGCCCCGTCGATATCGCCCTTCATGGCGAGCGAAGCGCCCTGCTTATACAGGTCTGACGATCTTTCAAGGGAAAAACAGGGGATGCAAAGGGCCGCGGCCAGCATGAACGCCGCGGCTGCTTTCTTATTTGGCATAGGGGATCATCTTCTTCAGCTCGTTCAGGAGAAAATTGTCTACTCCCTTGTTGAAGAAAAAATACAGGATGAATAGTATCCAGAGAAGCATCGTGCACAGTGAAACGACTTTTAACAGTCTTTCGGCGCCGAGATCGTCGGCCTTGTAAAAAATAATGACCAGGGAAAGAGGCCAGATGAAGAACAGGTTGACGAACGCCAGCACGAGAAACTCCTTCAAAAAATTAAGCGTGAACCCGTACCATTCTTTCTGAAACGCATCCAGGCCCTGCGTTATCTCGCTGAAAAAAAACCACAGGTAAAACCCGAAGATCAGCGAGGCGATGATCTTCCAGAACACCTCGACCCGCGGCCTGAACCAGAGCAGGAGCATTCCGATGCCCCAGAGTATCATGAAGAAAAACAGGGATTTTGTTATAAGGATTTCATTCATTCGGACGCCTCGCTCCACTATATGTGCACAATTATCACGCCCGGAAACAACTTAGCAATAATTTTTTGTGTGCGTAATAAATTTCTTGTATGGATCGAATCCCCCGGGCATACTGAGCCCGGGGTCACGTGAAATCCAGATGAATCCAGCCAGGACATTCGCCCTCATGCTGCCGCTGCTCGCCGTCCTCGCGGCCGCGCTTCCATGCCCGGCCCGGGGAACAATACGGGCCGTGGTTCCGCCTGAGCTCGGCCTGAAGGCCGAAGAAATCGAAACGGCCCTCGCCCGCGAAGGGGTGATCTGTCCGTCTGGAAGCGCGATCGTCCTGGCCGTCTACTTTTATACCGAATCCATCGAGGAGATGGCCTATTCCGGCGAGGGCGTGACATCATCGCAGAGGCCCGGACGCATCAAGGTCCTCATGAAATTCAGGACCGGAAACAGGCTGAAAAAAGTGTATTTTCTGGAAGCGGCCGGAAACGAGAAGCGGGAGATACTGGATAACCTGGCCCGGGAAGCGCGCAGGGCGCTGCGCTGATCAGTTTTCTCTCTGCGCCCGCAGCCTGCACGCGAGCGATATGGCCTCGATCATGCTGTTGTAACCGGCCCTGTTTCTGCCCGCAATGTCGAAGGCGGTCCCGTGGTCCACGGAAGTCCTCACGATCGGAAGGCCGAGCGTCACGTTCACGCCCCGGTCGAACGCAAGCTGCTTGAAGGGAACCAGCCCCTGGTCATGGTAATGTGCGATGACCGCATTGTACCTGGCCCACTTCGAAGCGATGAAAAGAGTATCGGCCGCGAAGGGGCCCTCGATGTCGATGCCCCTTTCACGCGCGCGGCGCACGGCCTCGGCGGTGACGTCGCGGTCGAAGGCGCCGATCGCCCCGTCATCGCCGCAGTGAGGGTCAAGGCCAGCGACCGCCAGCCTGATCCTGCCGCCGTCGATCGCGGACATGGAGGCGTGCGCCGCCGAAATCACCCGCTCTATCCTCTCGAGGCTGACCGCAGCTGCCACCTCCGCTATCGGGATATGGGTAGTCACGAGTATTACCCGGTAGTCGCCCGAATACATCATCATGTACGGCTCGCCGCCCGTCCGGGCCGCGATATACTCGGTATGGCCGGTAAACGGGGTCCCCGACCGCTCAATGAGCCCCTTGCTCACCGGCCCGGTGACCATGGCGTCTATCTCGCCGCTTTCCCACAGGTCGAGGGCGGCATCCACGTACTTCAGCGACTCCTTTCCGGTCTCGGGAGTGCCGCGGCCGGGAACGGGCATGGACGTTTCAAGGGGGATATCGACGAACAACGGGCCCGGTTGATCGGGAAGCTCGGAGCCGCCGGAACGGACCGCAAACCCGGTGAAGCGTTCTTTATGGTTGACGCTGAAAAATTCGGCGCTGCCGATGACGACCGGGACGAATGAAGGGTCGCAGTATTCCTTAAGCGCTTTCAGGAGCACCTCGGGGCCGATGCCGGCCGGGTCTCCCGACGTGATCCCGATCTTAAGAACCTTTCTTTGCCGGCTCAACGAACTCCTCTGGTACGAACCTGTTCTTGCTGTACTCGACGTCGATGAGGTCCTTTGCCGAGGATTTGAGGTCGTTGGATATGGTGCAGCGGCCTTCGAGGATGACGCCGTTCTGAATGATGAGCTCCGGGGTCTTGATGTCGCCGAGGATCCTCGCGGTCGGCATGAGCAGGACGCGGCTCGACGCGTTGATGTTTCCTATGACCATGCCCTCGATGATCACCGACACGGCGTTGATGTTCGTCTTGATCTTTCCGGGCCTCCCGATGTACAGCTGCTCCGCCTGAAGGTATTTGCCCTCGAACCTTCCGTCAATCCGCAGTGAGCCGTTTATGATGAAATTCCCGGTGAAATATGAATTCTCGCCGATGATGTTGTTCGCCGCATCGCCGCCGCCTTTGGTGATTGCCATAGTAACCTCTTGAAGCCGATAATATCGGCTGTCACTATAAAACACCGCTCCGGCAATTGTCAATAGGATTTTTTCGCTCGACCGAACGCCGTTTTTTACCGAAATAGATACATAGAGCGGCACAATCCCGGCCGCGCCGTTAATGAATGTGAACCGATGAAAGCGTCAAAAAAGACCAAAAGGCGGATTCTGACCGCGCTCTTTCCGGCATTTCTTGCATTTGCCGCGGCCAATACTCCGGCGCCGGCAACGGCCGTTCCCATCCCCGAGCTGGGCGAGCTTGACCTGAAAAACAACGAAACCCTGAAATCCCTGCGCGAAGAAGTGCGCCGGGGAATTTACGTGATCAAGAGCGGCAGGGCCCTCGACGAGCTCCCGGAGCTCGCCTTTTACCGGTACCGTGTCAGGCCGGGCGACACGTTCTGGACCGTCCTTGCCCGCACCTCGATGGACATGGACACCCTGCTCACGGTAAACGATCTTTCTTCCCCGCTCGACGTGCCGAAAATGAAGAGCATCTACATTCCGAACCTGCGCGGCATTGTCGTCAGGGGGGCGGACAGGGAAAAAATCAGTTCGACCGCTGCCAGATGCGGGGTCGACCTGGCCTATGTCAACCGCGTCAACGGCGGTGAATCCCTGGATAAAAGCTACGTGTTCATCCCCTGCGGAAAAATATCGCAGCTGCAGCGGTCCCTTTTTCTGGGGACCGCGTTCCTGAACCCGCTCTCGAACGGCCGCAGAAGCTCTGGTTTCGGCACCAGGCGCAACCCCTTCAACGGCAAAAGCTACGAGTTCCATCGCGGCATCGACCTCGCCTGCCCCATGAAAAGCGCGGTCAGGGCGGCGCGAAGGGGGCGCGTGGTCCACACGGGTTACGAAGGGGGATACGGGCACCTCGTGGTCATCCAGCACGAGATGGGATACCGGACGTACTACGGCCACCTGAGCGGATACAATGTCAAACCCGGCGAGACGGTCGAACCGGGCGACCTCATAGCGTATTCGGGAAACAGCGGCCGCACGACCGGCCCGCACCTGCATTTCGAGATCAGGAGGGGCGGCACCGCGGTGAACCCCTCGCTGTACCTGCATAGGTGACAATAAAAAAACCGGAATACGCCAATATGATGGAAAACAAGAGCAAGGGAATGGCTGAGGCCGAAATAAGCGAAGCCATAATTAAGTTTGAAAAAGAATACATGGGTAGAGGCCCGGTTGAGACCAGGACATATATCATCGACGATTTGATAATTATAAGACTCAAGGGAGTTCTCACCAGGGCCGAGGAACAACTCGCGAAAAGCGAAGAAGGACTCATCTTGATAAAACAAGTCCGGGTGAAACTGCTTGAAGAGGCACGAATGCTGCTTAAAACGATCGTGGACGACATTACCGGTTCTACGATTGTCAGCATGCATACCGATATCAGCACCGTGACGGGCGAACGTGTAATAATATTCACCATGAATCAGAACATAGAAAAAATATTTATTAAGAAATAAAAATTATTGACATATCTTCAGTATTATTTGCAATAGTTTTCTTAATAATATATTCGAAAGAAATTTACATCGGAAGACATATTGATAGCCGAACGTTGAAACCGGGGAGATGAAGGTTCAACATGACATGAAAGTGTATTGTTGAGACAATCCTCTTCCTAAGACGATTCGGCGGTTAACAGGTAAGCCAACATTGGCGTCACGCAAGATGCGAGGCGTGTCGATGTTGGCTTTTTTATTTTCCGAGCGTAATACCAATCAGGCAGAGGTGGATTTATGGAAGAAAAATCTTACAAATTCGTCGGTAAAAAAGTCATTTTACGCGTCAAAAACAGGGTATGTGAAACGCCCGAGGAACTACTCGCGAGCGGTCTTTTTCTTGAAGTGCTGAAACGGTGCATCCGGGACATCATGAAAAAGGATTCGTTGCTCGGTGAATTATTCAACGGCGTCGAAGCGGATTACGCCGCCAGCTGCCTTATATCATCTTTCAAGCTGCTCAGCAAACTCCCCATTCGCCAGGCTGTCGCGGCTTCATCCGGAGAGGAAGCGTTGTTTCTCCGTGATCCGCAGCTTCTGTCAGCCTTCGTCGAGCATCTCTACAATTACTGGCGTGGATTCGACCGGTATGTTATTTGCGATTCGGAAGGCGATGCCCTCGATCGGCGCCCTTATCGCACCTTCAACGACACTCTTGGCACTCTAACGCACCTCATCCGAGCGGTCTACCGTGATATCGGGGAAAACATCACCGGCGACCATCCGCGTATATATCGCCAAGTTTCTGCGGGAGCGGAGATCGCATCCATATCGCTTCCGAAGTCTGTTCCTCTGCCGGGCGGTGCCTATGCCTGTCTCGCATCCATTCCGGTCATCCGTCAGGTTCTGATCAATCCGCCCATGATATTGAATCCGCCGATGAACAAACGTACCGGCCAGTTCGTAAAAATTGACCGAAATCCGCTTGAATTGGTTAAAATAAATCCCGAGGAATGGCTCTGCTATCCAGCGATGGTTGGGCCGCTCATTGTGCTTGTCTGTTTTCATGAACGCTTTTTCGAGCTCGGGTTTTCTCTCTGCAATCTCTTCGAAATTGCCGGCAACGACATTCTGGAATGCAAACCGGATGCGGTGTATCTATTCGGCGTGCCCGACGGAGCCCTCGAACCGATAGGAGTATTCCCTACGGTGTTTTTCGAGGACGCCGAGAATCAAATATTCACCGCCGCGGTGCCTGCGCGAGACGAATTCGGGTATTTCGGGTACCTGAAGAAAATGGTGCTCACCCTGCACAACGCGCGCATGATGAGAAATGGAAAGCTTCCATTCCATGGAGCTTTTGTGCGCATGGCGCTCAAGGGCGGCCTTGATCGAAACGTGCTTATCATCGGAGACACAGGCGCAGGCAAGTCCGAGATGCTCGAGGCTTTCAGCGTCATCGGCGCCGAAGCAATCCGCGACATCACGGTAATTGCCGACGATATGGGTTCGATAGACATCGATGATCGCGGTGAAATTGTCGGATACGGCACCGAAATCGGCGCTTTCCTGCGACTCGACGACCTTAGCCCGGGATATGCATTCGGCCAGATCGACCGCTCCATCATAATGAGTCCCTCACAGACAAACGCCCGCATCGTGCTTCCTGTCACCAATTACGAGACGATCATGAAAGGGCATTGTATAGATATGGTCCTCTACGCAAACAATTACGAGCAGGTCGATGCCGAGCATCCGGTCATCGAGCGGTTCAATACAGTGGAACAGGCCTTTACCGTGTTTCGCGAAGGCACCGTCATGAGCAAAGGCACCACCACTTCGAGCGGAATCGTGCATTCCTACTTCGCAAATATCTTCGGTCCGCCGCAATACAAGGGGGTGCATGATCGACTAGCCCAGGTGTTTTTCAACGCCTTTTTTTCAAAAGGCATTTTCGTGGGCCAGATAAGGACGCGCCTCGGCATAGACGGATTCGAATCAAAGGGTCCGGAAGCGGCCGCGCTGGAGTTGCTCAGGGTCATGCAAGAGACTTATCATGATAAATGAATCGAATGGACAATATCGTATCGCCGTTGCCGGCAGGTACTGATTCAAATTTTAACCGAGGTGAACCTTATGGGAAGCGTAAAAGACACACATATAATCCGTCCAACCAGCGACAGAATACCCGGCTACGGGATGTTTACTTTTTCCGATCGGTACTCTGTCTTCGACTGGGGTGAAATGCCTGACCTGATACATGATAAAGGACAGGCTCTGTGTACTATCGGTTTGTATTTTTTCAAACAGCTTGAAAAATACGGCGTGCGCCACCACTGCCTGGGTGTTTTGTCCGGGGCGGACTTATTGTCGTATGATGATCTTCAACAACCCGACAATAACTTCACCTTTAGCCTGCTGAAAGTCGTCAAACCCGAAGTGCGGAACGGCTGGTATGATTATTCAGCATATCAGAACCTGAAATCCAACTATCTCATTCCACTTGAGGTCATCTACCGAAATACGCTTCCCAAGGGCTCCAGCGTTTTTCGGCGAATCGAGGAAGGCTCTTTGTCTCTCGCCTCTATGGGCCTTTCGGAGGCGCCAGTACCGGGACAGCGTCTTCAACGGCCCATCGTCGAGGTGTCAACCAAGCTCGAATCTATCGACCGATACATCACCTGGGAGGAAGCGCGGGAGATTTCAGGTCTTTCGACCGCCGAGATAGATCAACTGAAGGAAACGACACTGACCATTAATGACATTATAACAAAGGAATCGGCTAAAGCAGGGCTCTTAAATGAAGACGGCAAGATCGAATTCGGATTCGATCGGGACCGAAATCTGGTGGTGGTAGACATACTGGGGACTCCGGACGAATGCCGTTTCACCAGGAAAGACCTCCCTGTAAGCAAGGAGATATTACGCCAGCACTACCGGTCTACGCCGTGGCACCAGGAAGTTGAAGCGGCTAAAAAAAGAGACGCCATTCACTGGAAAAAACTGGTCGCCTCTGCCCCGCCAAAGCTTCCGGATGAAATCGTTATACTCGCATCATCGCTTTACAAGGCATGCTGCAATGAAATAACAGGACGGCAGTGGTTCGATGTTCCTCCGCTTGAGAATATACTGGAAAAATTCGACAGAGAGGCGTGAGTTTTTGTGATCTTCGACCAATATGCGTGAAACACCTCTTATCAGCCAAAAAGCGATCCATATGGAAAACAGACGCATAACTATAAATACAAGTAAAACTATTGAGAAAAAACTAATTATTCTATCCCGCGTGCCCCCTATGGGAGACAGGGAGCCGGGAACAGGAGGCTTCTTAGCGGATATGATCTTCTTGACATCGGAGCTCTCAATGGTGTGCACCTTCTCGCCGCGCGAGAAAAGCAGCATCTTGCCGCCACGCCCGCCGGCCACGCCCAGGTCGGCCTCCGAGGCCTCGCCCGGGCCATTGACCTCGCAGCCCATGACCGCGACAGTGATGCTTATATTCATCCCTTCGAGCTTTTTCCTGAAGAGCACCGTCAGGGAGCAACTGCCAGGAATGGGAATTCCTTACAGTAAACGGCCGCGACAGGGTATGGGCCCTGGCCCTGGAGATAAAAAAATTCTTCGTAAAGCTGAACCGGCTCGTCAACAACCCTTTCATCCGGTACCTTTCGGTACCGGTGGCGGGTACGGCCCTGCTCCGCTATTACCGCGATCACATGGAAAGCGTCGAGATGGCGGGATGGGAGTGTGTTAAATAATCCAAGAAGCATGAATCATGCTGGACGGCGTCAGGCGGGACCTCTTGCAGCGACGGAGAGCACAGCGGATGATACATGAATGAATGCCTGGCTTAATGATACGCTAATGAGTATGATTAATACAAATCGGGTTTAAATATTGTGAATCATGTCACTTTTTTTTCAGCGGAGGTAAAATCCCTCCGGTGTTTTTGAAATGAAGCAGATGAATACCTTCTACTTTCATTTCCTGTGCTCCGGAATATACCAGATATGCTTCAGGATCAAGATTTTTCAGTTGCTTGCGTAACTTTAATATTCCTGCCAGAAAATCACCGGTGTAGGTGGACGCAGCTTTTATCTCGGCCGGTGTAAATCGATTGGCCTGCTTATATAGAACATCAACTTCATTGCCATTGCTGTCACGGTAAAAGTATAAATTATGGTCAAGACCAAGGTTGAGTCTTTTTTTCATAAGTTCGGCGATCACCATGTTCTCGAAAAGATTACCCCTGAGGGGATCTCGTTCCATCTGTGCTGTTGTTTCAATCCCCAGAAGGTACGTCGCGAGTCCAACATCGTAAAAATAGAGTTTCGAAGATTTAATGAGCCGTTTCCCGATGTTTTCATGATATGGTTCAAGAAAAAATACGATATACGAGGCAGCCAGAATGGAAACCCAGGAATTGACAGTCGGGACAGAAACCCCCAGATCATTGGAAAGGCTGCTCGCGGAATACAACTGTCCTATACGTCCCGCGCAAAGCCGTACGAATTTCTGAAAAGTCCTCAGGTCTTTGATGTTCACAATCTGTCTCAGGTCGCGCTGTATGTATGTCTCAAAGTAATTTTTGTATGCAGTTACAGGTTCAAGTTTCCGATCGTGTATCCCCGGATAAAATCCGTGCAGCAGGTACTCATCAGCGGAAAATCGTTTATTGATCCTGTCAAGTTCCTTGAATGTAAAGGGAAGGAGGGTGAGGATGGCGGACCTTCCAGCAAGAGACTGGCTGATGGTGTTAAACAATTCGAATTGGTGACTGCCGGTGAGGATAAACATCCCGTTCTTTTTCTTGCCGTCTACAATTCCCTGAATGTAGGACGTCAGTTCCGGAGCGCGCTGGATTTCGTCAAGAATTGTCCCGCTGGAGGCTTTTTTTAAGAATTCACGTGGGTCGGAAATCGCAAGCTCCCGGATATCAGGGTCTTCAAGGGTGATGTATTGATAATCTGGAAAGACATTCCGTACCAGGGTTGTTTTCCCTGACTGGCGGGGCCCTGTTATTGTTATAACCGGGTATTTTTTTGCCATATCTTTGAGGGTGGCGCTGATTTCCCTGGTGACAAACATAATTGTTGCCTTATGTAATATTAAAGTTGTACTTTAAAATTACATAATACGTCGGGGATGTCAACTTAAATATTCAATAATGCCAATAATACATCCGGCAATGATTTGAGTTAAAAATGTTGTGAAATTATTATTCATGAGGCGTTTTGAAATAATCGACGGTCATCATTGTGGTATTTCCTCCTCCAAAAACCGTTGCACGGGATACAAAAGACGGGGATGTCCACAGGGGCTTCGCCCCTGCCCCCGATGCCGGGTTTGAACGGCATGCACTCAGGAAAAAATATCTGCTGCGGTTTTTCTCATAGTGAACAGACGGTAGGAGGATAAGCGAATAATTCAAGCTAGTGACGAGAAGGGCAAGTAGTTATGTTTAGTCAGTCACAATGCTTATTTAGAATATAAGTAATATATTTCATGGCACATATCCGGCCAGTTACTTAATTCAATTTCATCCCACTCTGTTTTATTCTTTTTTAGTTCTAAATCTTTTTTATAAAATTCACAACAATCAATAAATGAATATCTGCCATTAGCTTTAATTTCACAATTTTTTTTGTAAAAATTAATTTTATTTATATCATCTTCTATCAACCAAGCATGTACATTATTAAACCAGAAAAGATTAACTATTTCACCATTTCTTTTCTTTTTAGTTGCTTTACCATCATCATCTTTTGTATATTCCATGCATTCATTCAACTTTAATTGTATATAATCATTTTTCAATTCATATGATCCAGTTTGTTTATAAGTAGTCATATCAACATGACATCTAAAACTTGCACTCAACTCTGCTTCCATATTGTTTAAATAAAGTGTTATTTCAATATCCGGGCAGCTTTCCCATCCGGCGTATTGAGTAACTTTATATTTCTTTTGTTTTTTTGGCTTTTTGTCTGATAAATCTGATCCAATAATATATGAATTTTGATTTTCAAGTAAATACCAAAAAACATTTTTCCCTTCATAAGAAACTTGCAGATCAGTTTTTTTAACCTGAACTCGTGTTCCATATGGAATCTGCATTATTACATCACTTGATAAAGCTGGTTTCTTTTTAACATCTATACTTTCAGATGTTATATATTTTGTCTCATATACAGATGATTTTAGATTTTCTGATGATGTTATAGAATTAACAGATAAAAGAAAGAAAAGTATGCTTATTATTCCCATAAGAATTTTCATGTTTATTACTGTAGATTTCATTGTTTTTATAAATCACTTTTCCATCCCACATGCCCCCTCTGGGGGACAGGGGGCCGGGAACAGCGAGCTATTTAGCGGATATAATCTTCTCGACCTCGGCGGCCAACGCCTCCACGACCTCATCGACTCCGATCGTATGAACCTTCTCGCCGCGCGAGAAAAGCAGCAGCTTGCCGCCGCGTCCTCCGGCGACGCCGATATCGGCCTCGGACGCCTCGCCTGGCCCGTTGACCTCGCAGCCCATCACCGCCACGGTGATGCTCCTGTTCATCTCTTCGAGCCTTTTCCTGAAGCGCGCAGAAAGATTCCGGTCGACCTCGGTCGCGAGCGCGAGTATGTCGAGCGAGGTGTCGGTGCGGCCGCACGTGGGACACGATATGATGCGTATGGCCTGGAAGCGCATCCCTAAAGTCTCGAGTATCGACCGCGCGACCGGTATCTCGTTCACCGGATCGCCCGTCATCGAGACGCGGATGGTGTCGCCGATGCCGGCGAGCAGGAGGTGCCCGAGCACTATCGAGCTCTGCACAGCACAGCCTATCCCGTACCCGGCCTCGGTCAGGCCGATGTGCACAGGATAGTCACGCTTCTCGCTGAAAAGTTTGTTGGCTTCGATCGTGGCGAACACGTCGGTGGCCTTGATCGAGACCACGATGTCCTCGAATCCGTTGTCCTCGAGTATCGTAACGTGCTCGAGCGCGGATTCGACCAGGTTTTCGGGCGTGACCTCGTGGTATTTCTTGCGGTCGATCGATCCTCCGTTGACGCCGATGCGGATGGGAACGCCCGAATCCTTTGCCGCGCGCACGACTTCCTTCACGCGCGACTGGTCGCCGATGTTGCCGGGATTGATGCGCACCTTGTTGATGCCGGCCTTTATCGCCGCGAGCGCGATGCGGTGATTGAAATGGATATCGGCGCACAGGGGGATGCCCGCTGCGGGGATGATCTTTTTCAAATACCCGGCGGACTCCTCCTTGCGGAGCGCGAGCCGCACCAGGTCAGCGCCGGCCTCCTTGAGCGCCCTTATCTGGCCGATCGTTCCCTCGACGTCCTCGACCGGAACATTGGTCATCGACTGTATCGACACCGGCGCGCCTCCCCCGATAATAAGGGAACCGGCGCGCACCTGCCTGGTTTTTTTCCTGGTGATCATGGGGAACCCCCGGTGTATTACTCACGGTTATGCGGCCGCTGAAGTACACAGCCGAAGACCGGCGGCTCATTTAGACAGGGGACCGCGGGAGTGTCAAGCCCTATATCCGCGGCGAGCATCTCGGCGAGAGAGTCCGGGCGGGCGACGAGGGACTTTTTCATTTCACGCGTCATTTTCTTGATGAAACTCTCGATCTTCATCGCCGCGCTTCTATCGTCGACGCGCCAGCACTGGGCCACCGCAATGGGTTTGAAGCTGCGGGTGAACCTGGCTCCCGCCCTTCCCCCGCAGTGGCTTTTCATGCGCCGCTCGAAGTCGTCGGTGTATCCCGTGTAGAGCCGGTCGCCCTCGCAGCTCAGGATATAAACGTAGTAAGTCTTCTCATCCATCTGAATGTGCCCGATTTACCGCCCACCCAGTTCCCTGATCTCACGCTCGATTTTCGCGAGCCGGACCGTGAGGTTCTCGAGGCTGCGTTCGAGCCGCTCCTTCTCGGCGACGAGGTGGCCGAGCCGGTCGGGCGCCTGGGGCTGCGGCCTGAACTGCGCGCGCACCATGTCGGGGCTGTTTCCCTCGAGGAAGGCCTCCTGCGCGAGCTTCCTTTCACCGTCGTCGCGGATGCGGGCCACAGTCTTCATGTTTTCGTACCCGATCGCGGGGTCGACGTCCGTGCGGTGGATCGAAATCAGGGCGCGCGCCTCGTTCCTGGGCAATCTGAGCACGCGGTCCACGTAGTCCTCGAAGCTTGCATGCTTCTCGTGACACAGGGCCCTTGCCTCGGCGAGCAGCTCCCCGAATTCCTTCATGAGCGAGGCGTTCACCGCGATGAACCCCTCCCTGATCTTTTTCGTCAGGGCCGCAAATGCCGGGTCGCGGTCGAATATGTTGTCATAGATGCCGAGCTCCTCTGCGCGGAAAAGAAGCCGGTGGAGGATGTCCCAAAACTTCAGTGTGTGCGCACGCGTTGACACCGGCGCCGCCGACGAGGTGAAATGCACGTGGTGCGCGAACTCGTGGATCGCGGTGTACATGAGCGCGCCGTCGTCCTCGAAGTTCTTGTTGTGGATGAGTATCTCGCAGGTATCGGGTTTGTACAGACCGTCGACCTTCTTGCTTTCCTTGCCCGAAAAAACCACCGAGAAATCGGGCACGTTCCCGTCGATCCTGAGAAGCTTTTCCTTTACCTGGTCCTGGTTCATGCCGCCACCGTCCGAATGTATTCTGAGCCTGAGCCTTCGATTTTTTTTGGCTCCGAAGATTCTGTCAAACGGTTTTTTATCCATCCGATCAGGGACGGGATATGCCGGGATAAAATTTTTTCCATAATTAAAAATTGGAGTATGTTTTAAAATTCCCATGATATAATAAGAAAGGCAATCTGTTTATTCTCAGTTATTATCAGGATCAACGGCCCCGCAGGCCGACGAGAAGGGAAAACCGATGATGGGACCGAGAAGAAACAAGAAAATCATATCATCACATTGCCCGGCATCCTTTGCCATCCTCCTAATTTTAACCTCCTGTATGAACGGCGCCGATAAAACTGCGCGGGAAATACACGAGATGCTTCTTCGCCCCCAAGAACACGGCGGGGTGATTATTGTCGATATCAGAAATCAGACGAAATACAGGGACGGCCACATCAGGGGAGCGATCAACATTCCCGTTGAATCGAAAAACTTCGAAGAAAGATTTTCGCAGCTGGACAATCAGAGCGAACTCGTCATATACTGCGGCACCGGCCTCAAGACCGACAAAGCCGCAGAAACAGCATCCCGCGCCGGGTTTAAAAAAGTTCATGCGCTTCAGGGCGGCGTCAAGGCATGGAAAGAGGCGGGATACGCCCTGGAAAGATGACATTGCATCAAAGATCCTTATCGCTGTCAGACATACAAGTTGATAAAAAACGGGAGGAAGCCATGAAAAAAAATTTTTTTCTCACCATGGCCCTGGTCGGGATGACATTCTGCGCTTCGACCACGGCCCTGGCGGGCACGGCCGACCATTCAAAATTTCCTGAACTCAATAAAAAATTCAACAAGCCTGAAGATGTTACCAGGGAGTGCCTGAAATGCCATAATCTCGCCGGCAAGGATATCATGAAGACATCTCACTGGCTCTGGAGCAGAAAAACCGATAAAATGCCGGGCAGGCAGGGTCAGATGATCGAGGCCGGGAAGAAAAACATCATCAACAACTTCTGCATCGCCCTGACGTCCAACGAGCCCCGCTGCACCAGCTGCCATATCGGTTACGGATGGAAGGACCGCAACTTCGATTTCACCGACGAATCGAAGATAGACTGCCTGGTATGCCACGAGCAGACGGGAACCTACAAAAAATTTCCGGCAGGCGCGGGATACCCGGCTCCTGTACGCACCCTCTTTCCCGGAAACAACCAGTGGTACGATCCGCCCGATTACACCCTTGTCGCCCGGAACGTGGGCAGGCCGAAAAGAAGCAATTGCGGCGTATGCCATTTCTACGGAGGCGGAGGCGACGCTGTCAAGCATGGCGCCCTTGACAGCGCGCTCGGCAAGCCCGTAAAGGATGTGGACGTGCACATGGGAACCGATGGCGGCAACATGGTCTGTGTCGACTGCCACGTTGCGGACAGGCACGATATCAAGGGGCAGCTCTATTCGGTGTCGAGCGACAATCTCGACCGCCTGAGCTGCGAAAGGTGCCATACCGCAAAACCCCATACTCAGAAGCTGTTCGTCGATTCCTTCGAGGCAAAGAAGGAAATGGGCTACGATATTTTCAAGAACAAACTATATGAACGGAAAAAACCCGATGAGACCTTCATAAATCGCATCCTCGACAAGCACATCGACCGCATTTCGTGCCAGGCCTGCCATATCAATCTGTACTCGACGCAGAAGACGACCAAGATATGGTGGGACTGGTCCAAAGCGGGCGAACTCAATGCCGAGGGAAAGCCGGTAAAGAAAAAAGACAAGGACGGGAACATCATTTATGACGGACAGAAGGGGGAATTCCGCCTTGCAAAGAACGCAATACCCGAATACCGCTGGTTCAACGGAGAGGTTGGACACCTTTTGGAAGGGGACAAGATCGATCCGTCCAACGTGCCGGTCATCATCAACGAGGCGAGCGGAGCCTGTGGAGCCAAGGACAGCAAGGTGTGGCCGTTCAAGATCATGAGGGGGATACAGCCCTATGACACCGAAACGAACATGCTGATCATTCCGAAGCTATTCGGCAAGAAGGGTTCGGGCGCCTACTGGAGCGACTGGGACTGGCAGAAAGCCTCCGAAGCGGGGATGAAGGCCGCGGGACTGCCTTTTAGCGGCAAGATTGGCTGGATCGAAACAGAGATGAACTGGCCGCTGACGCACCTCGTCCTCGAAAAGAAAAAGGCGCTGTCGTGCAACGACTGCCACAGCAGGGAAAGCCGGCTGAAAAACCTTGAGGCCTGCTGGATTCCCGGCCGAGACAGGAACCTGCCCCTTGACATACTGGGAATGCTGGCATTTTTCGGAGCCATGGCAGGTGTTTCGGTTCACGGCTTGGTGCGATACAGAAAATCGGGAAAGCAGGAGGAATAAGGGTATGATCAAGAAAATATACATGTACAAACGTTTCGAGCGGTTCTGGCACTGGGCCCAGGCCCTGCTAATATTTTTTCTGGCGCTGACCGGGTTCGAGGTCCATGGTTCATACGAAATTTTCGGATTCAAAAATGCCGTCGTGCTGCACATGTACGCCGGGTTCATGCTCATCATTCTCATAGCATTCGCCATATTCTGGCATTTCACGACCGGCGAATGGCGGCAGTACATACCCAAGACCGACAAGCTCCGCGACCAGGTCCGGTTCTACCTTGTTGGGATATTCAAAAACGAGTCCCATCCGGTTGAAAAGACGGCAGAGGTCAAGCTTAATCCGCTGCAGCGTCTCACGTACCTTGGATACAAGATCCTTATTATTCCCGTAATGGTCACCACCGGTCTTGTCTACTACTATGTTGCTCACGGCGGCATCCATCTGCAATCGGTCAAGTGGATCGCCATACTCCACACGCTGGGCGCTTTCGGCCTGCTGAGCTTCACCGTCATTCATGTATACATGACCACGACAGGCCCCAGGCTGACGTCCCACATCAAGGCCATGTTCACCGGGTACGACGAGGTCGAGGTCAAGGACAAATAACCGGATACACACAGGGGCATGGCCTCTGTGTGTATTGAATGCAACGAGGCCGTCTTAATCCGCATGCATGAGACGGCCTTTTATTTTATCAGATCAAGCGTTTTTTAGTTGCTCATAACTTCGAAAAATGTTATCAGTGCTATGATAAATATCATTAGGAGGAAACTGTCAACATGTCCTTTTCGCCCATAGTATGGCTCGCCAGCGGAATAATAATCATGGCATGTGAGATTTTTATACCAGGGTTTATAATTTTTTGGTTTGGCGCAGGCGGGATATTAACCGCTCTTTTTATCTTCATCGGAATAATACCCGAAAATAATGCGGAATGGCAATGGATTTTTTTCTTTATCTCCTCTTTCGCCCTGTTGGGATTCTGGCAGTTAATCCTGAGAAAAAAATTTCAGCGGAATACCGTCGATGTCTCAAGGGATGCGACTCTTGTTAATCTCAGAGGAAAAGCGATATCGAGGATCGAGCCCGGGATCCCCGGCGAGGTAGAGCTTTACAGCTTGTTCCACGGAATAAAAAAGTGGCAGGCTGAATCTGATGAAACGATCGAGTCCGGCGAGGAGATTACAGTCATCGATGCGAAGGGCATTAAGCTCATCGTCAAACACACGTAAAAACAAGGAGGATTTATGATCTATTTTTCTGTTGCAATTGGTATTTTCGTAATTTTCATGATAATAAAAGGCGTGCGGATCGTACCTCAGGCTGAAAACTGGATTGTCGAGCGCTTTGGCAAATATTCTTCTACACTGAATCCCGGCCTCAATCTCATTAATCCCATATTCTCAAGAGTTGCCATAAAAATCGATATAAGGGAAAGCGTGCTTGACCTTCCAAAACAGGGTACAATAACAAGCGACAACGCTTCGCTGGAAGTTGACGGCATTGTTTATTTTAAAATTTTGGACCCCTATAAAGCTTACTATGGAATACAGAACCTGCACTATGCGATCCAGAACCTGGCCCAGACAAATATTCGCTCAATTCTTGGGAGAATGACCCTGGATGAATCTCTTTCTTCACGTGAAAAAATAAATGCAGATCTGCTCCATACCCTTGATGAAGCAACTGATGCATGGGGAACAAAAATCACCCGTGTTGAGATAAAGGATATTCAACCGCCTGATGATATAGTCAACGCAATGACACTCCAGATGAGGGCCGAGCGGGAAAAACGGGCTCGTATATTAGAAGCGGAAGCAAAAAAGGAATCGGCCGAACTTGAAGCACAGGGTGTAAAGCGTGCTCAAATACTGGCAGCAGAGGCGCGTAAGGAATCAGCAGAGAGAGATGCAGAGGCGAGGGAAAGGCTGGCCCTGGCAGAGGCCAAGGCAATTCAACTTGTAGCTGATTCGCTCAAAACAAGTCATGGAGACCCGTTAACTTATCTGCTTGGCCAGGAATATGTTAAAGGACTCGTAAAGCTGGGGGATTCTGCCAACAGTAAATTTGTTTTATTACCGCCGGATTTACTGGAATCGGTGAAAAGTATCTTTAAAAAATAAAACAGACCGAGCCAGAATGCCGGTGCCGCTCTTCTCGGTCATCATCCCCACGTACAACAGGATCGACCTCGCGCGCAGGGCAGTGGAATCGGTGCTCGCCCAGACATTTACCGATTACGAGCTGATCCTCGTCGATGACGGATCAACGGACGGCACGCCCGGTCTCGCGGATGAATTCGGCGGAAAGCTTGCCTGCCTGCGCCAGGACAACCGGGGCGTGAGCGCGGCCCGCAACCGGGGCATCAGGCTCGCCGGCGGAGACTGGTGCGTGTTCCTGGACTCCGACGACTGGTGGCTCCCCGAAAAACTCATGGAGCACAAGAGATACATCGAAGTAAATCCCGGCATACTGATACACCAGACCCAGGAAAGCTGGATACGCAACGGCCGCAGGGTCAATCCCGCTAAAAAGCACGCCATGCGTGACGGAAACATCTACTGCGACTCGCTCGAGCTCTGTCTCATCAGCCCATCGGCATCGGCCGTATCGAGGAAGCTCTTCGAGCGGTACGGGATGTTCGACGAGGACCTGCCCGCATGCGAAGACTACGACCTGTGGCTGAGGATCTCGGCGCGCGAAAACGTCGGCCTCATAAGAAAACAGCTCAATGTCAGGAATGCGGGCCACGGCGACCAGCTCTCGCAAAAGTATCCGGGGATGGACCGGTTCAGGATCTATTCGATGATCAAGATACTGAAGAGCGGAAAGATCGATGACGCGGTCAAGGTTGAAAAAACGCGGGAAACCGCATTGCGAAAATCACGCATCCTTATGGCCGGGGCAAACAAGCGGGGCAACGGCAATTACGCGTCACGGGTCGGGCAAATCATTGCGGATCTCGAGAGCGAACGCTATAACAGTATAGATTCTCGCTTCCTCGTGCAAGAAGACATTCACCTCTGAATTCGGCGGTAAGATACGGTTCGTTGAGGAACTGCCTTGAAAAAACCACGGTACCGTCCCGCCTCACTATCACCAGCGCAGCGCTTCCCTTCTCTCCAGGGTAGGCTACCGCATAAAAATCTCCTGACGAAACTACCGAGGCCTGGCCTTCCCTCGCAGGTGCGACCGGGATGGAATACTCCTCGTCGCCCTTGCGGTCGATGAGCACGATCCTGTCACGGTCAAGGGCCATGACATAACCCTCGTCGGAGACATGCAAGGGTGCGCGCGCGGCGTGATACCCGAAAGCAGCGTGAGAGACATCCCCTTCGACGACACCGGCAATCATGAGCCCGTCTCTGTCGTCGGCGCCGTAATGCACCGCGACGAACAACCCTTTGCGGCTCACTGCGATGCTCTTCACGACAGCGCCTTTCGGCGCTCTCCCGGAATGGATGATCCCGCCGCCGCTGCCGATAACGACATACGAGCCGTCGGCGAACCCGGCGGCCCCGATATCGGTGCAGTCTGAAAAAGCGATCACGGTGCAGAGCCTCCCGGATACCGCTTCTGCTCCGATGTTGTTGCCGTTATAGTCGAATATCCTGATCCTGCTGTGGTCGCCGTTCATGAGAAGCACGAGCTTTCCGTTGAACGAAAAGTACGGGTATTCCCTTGATTCAACCATCCAGAAACGCTCGCCTGAATAGTCGAACAGCTCAATCTCCTTGCCGACTTTCTGGAATTTGATGAGATAATTGCCGGCCCTGTTCGCCTCGGCGAGGTACCCGGTATGGTCGGCGGTCCCGGCAAGATTGCCGGCCGTGTCCAGGAGATATATTAGCGGCTCCTTTCTCACCACGAAATGCGGCCCCTGCGATTTCATCCGGGCGGCAGAGGTTTCCTGCTTCTGGATTTCAGAGACGGTCCTGGTCCAGGAAGCGACAATTTCACTGCCGGAAATTTTCGTTGCGACAAATAGATTCAGCGCGATTCCGGCGAGGAACCCCGGTATGATCAGGTATTTCATGCATCAATCCTGCAAAAAGCTCTTGAGTTTCTGGCTCCTCGAGGGATGACGGAGCCTTCTGATAGCCTTTTTCTCGATCTGGCGTATCCTCTCCTTGGAAAGGTTGAACCTGTCGCCTATCTGCTGAAGAGACATGGGTTCGTAATTGTTGAGGCCGTATCGCATCTGGATGATCTGCTTCTCCGAATCCGTCAGCGTGTCGAGAACGTCGCTCAGGGCCTTGCTGAGGGACTCGTCGAGAACCTGCTTGTCTGGCGAATCGACCCTCGAATCCACTATCATGCTCAAAATGGTCGTGTCCTCGGAATTGCCGAACGAAGAATCGAGCGAGATATAGTCCTGTGTTATGTTGCGAAGGTGATTGATCTCCTCGTCATCCATGTCGAGGTCCTCGGCTATTTCGGACGCGGTAGGTTCGCGGCCCATCTTGCTTTCGAGTTTTTTGTGCACCTTCTCGATCTTCTGTATGTCGGCGGTCCTGTTGAGGGGAAGACGGATGAGCGACGCCTTCTGGGAAATGGCCAGTATTATGGCCTGGCGAATCCACCATACCGCGTAAGAAATGAAATGAAATCCCCTGTCGGGATCGAACTTTTCGGCGGCCTTGATGAGCCCCATGTTGCCCTCGTTGATGAGGTCAAGCAGGGAAATCCCGCTGGTCTGATATTTCTTGGCGATTGAAACGACAAACCGTAAATTGGCCTTGATGAGCTGGTTTTTCGCGTACTCCTCGCCGTCACGGGCGCGGCGGGCCAGCGTGTCCTCCTCTTCCCTGGTCAGGAGCTTGATCTTGTTTATCTGTTCGAGATACCATGTAATGGATGAATCGGTATAATCGCCGGATGCTTTTTTCTTGATGTTCTTTCTTTTCTTTCCGCCGACGTCTTCTTTCTCCGCTTCTTCCACCAGGGACAGAATCGAATCGTCGATCTGGATATCTTCTTCTTCGAGGCCGTTTTCAGCCAGGTCCTCGTCATGTATGTCGTCGTCTTTTTTCATGTTCTAACCGATAAGCGCGCCGTTTAAAACCGGTAATCGAGTCTTGGCAGTTAATAATCGAGGAGCGCGCAAGAGTCAAGGATTATTTAACCCCTCGCCGGCCTTACTGAAGATGATAGAACATCCCGGTTTTTTGTCAATTGCAAATAGCGGCCCGCATGCCTTCCTGCTCAACAAGAAAACATAAAAGAACCGCCGTTTCAACTATAAGGTCGCTTTTTGCAGACATCACCGGGAGCATCCCATAAAAAAAGCTCCATGGACCATCCATGGAGCTTTCTGTTGCGGAAACATGTTCCGGTTATTTCGCAAGCCTGGGTATCTTGAGCACCCAGCCCGGATAAATCCAGTGCGGGTCCCTGATGAGATCGGTGTTGGCTTTATAGATCATTTTCCATTTCCATGGATCATTGTAGAATCTCTCTGCAATACGCCACAGGCAGTCTTTCAATTTTTCCCTCCAGACGACGGTATACAGGTCGTATCCCGAATCATCGGCCGCAGTGTCAACCGAAGTCGTTCCCTCGTCGCTGCTGCCGGTCGACGTATCGGCCTGATCAGTCGTCTGGTCTGCCGCGGCAACCATACCGGCCTGTTTGGTCCCCGCGACTATGGCTGCGAGGCGGATAGCCTCTTCTGATGAATCGATGGACTCCTTGTAGCGGGTCTCCTCCTTAAGGCTGCGCGCCGAATCAAGGGCCTCTTTGGCCGCTGCGAGCTCGTCCTTCGCAATCTGCGCCCCTTCAGTGGCTTCGGCCTTCTCGATCAGGGTCTCGGCTTCGGCGATCTTCTCACCCGCAGTACCCTCAAGGGCGGCGAGATAGGCCTCATCGGCGTTTACCTTGGCGACTTCCAGCGCGGAAAATCCTTTTTTCAGCTTGAGGTCTTCATATGATTCAGAGGCCACTCCGGCATTCTCCTCGGCAAGAGTGAGCTTCTCCGGGGCGAATTTTTGGGCGTTGTACTGCTTTGCTTCCTCGATGGTCTTGTTGACCTGGGTTATGGCTTCCTTGAGGACTTCCTTCCTGGCGATGGCGCTGTTTCTTGCGTCCTTTGCAAGCTTGTCGGCCTCGACAGCCGCGAGGTAGGCGTCATAATATTTCTTGTTCTGGAAGGAGTCGTTGGCCACTGCCATCTGATCTTGCGCTTTTTTATATTCCTCGGGTGCGAGGTTCTCGGCATAGACTTCGCTCGCCTCTGCGAGGCTCGCCTCGGCTATTTCCATCGTGTCTTTGGCCAGGAGGGGCAGAGATTTCTCATACGCTTCCGTGGCCAGCCTGTCCGATTCGTGGGCCTGGTCTGCGGCTTTTTTCAAATCGCCGTTCATGACCGCATCATGACTGGCGAAAAGCGCCTCCTGTGCGGCCTTCAGCTCCTCGGGCGCATATTTGTCGGCCTTGACGTTCTGGGCCTGGGTGATCGCCCTTTTGGCATTTGCCATTCCCTTGACGGGAATTTTCTCCCCGCACGCTGAAAAGACGAATACTGAAATAACAAAAAGAGAAAGACCTATTTTATATTTGCCCATGGCAACCCTCGCAATAATAGAATTTTCCGGCAGAAAACAGCCGAAGGTATTCTTGATACAGGTTAAAAATTAAATGAATTTATTGCTTCTTCTTCTGATTCGAATATTTCAAAAAACGATGTCAGCTTGGTGAGTTCAAAAACCTTTCTCACCGATGCGAAGACATTGATGATTTTCAGTCCCCCCTGATATTTTTTCAGGTTTGACAGACTGGATATGAGAGCCCCGATGCCGGATGAATCGATATAAGAAACTTTCTCAAGGTTGATCACGACATTGTATTTCTGTTCTTCGATGAGCTTATTGATGATATCTTTAATTTCAGGCGCGTTATAGAGGTCAATTTCACCGGCTATGTCAAGAATTACGACTTCTCCTTTTGACCTGGTATTTATGTCCATCTCTCCTGAATCCTCCTGAATAGTGGCAAACCTGGCATCTGCGGTTTGCCAACACTATAAAACCCATGATAAAACATGTCAAGATAAATTATCGGGGAAAATGATTATTGCAGTCACTATTCCGGCGGACCGGCAATTCAGGCAGGCTGGTTTATTCCTCCCCCGCACCCGAGAAAACCGCCCCCCACCTGTCGTATACCGCCGGGAAACTGCCGTCCAGTATGGCGTTCCTGATCTCTTCCATGAACCTTTTCATGAAAAAAAGATTATGGTAGGTATTGTAAACCAGGGCCGCTATCTCGCCGGCCTTGAAAAGATGGCGCAGATACGCCCTGCTGAACGACGAGCACACATGGCAGCCGCATTCGGCGTCGAGCGGGCCGAAATCGTTTTCAAAGCGGGCTGATTTGATGTTGATCCTGCCATGCGAAGTATACAGCGTTCCGTTTCGGGCGATCCTGGTCGGCATCACGCAGTCAAACATGTCGACGCCGCAACGCACTGCATAGAGGATTTCCATGGGGCTGCCCACACCCATCATGTACCGCGGCTTTTCCCGGGGAAGCAGCGCCGCGGTGAGTTCCGTTATCTCCTGGTATAGGTCCTTCGGTTCCCCGACCGAAAGGCCGCCTATGGCGTAGCCGGGAAAATCAAGCTCCACCAGGCGTTCGCAGCATTCTTTCCTGAGTCCGGGGAAAACGCCGCCCTGGACTATTCCGAAAAGCGACTGCATGTCCGCGTCAAAGCCGGCTTTCCAGTACGACAGAGATTCCCCCGCCCAGGCTACGGTGCGCCGCACCGCATCAGCCGCGGCTTTTTCCTCGACAGGGTATTCGGTGCACTGGTCGAGCACCATCATGATATCGGACCCGATGGATTTCTGTATGTCGAGAACACGCGCCGGAGAAAAGAAATGGGGCGAGCCGTCGATGTGGGACCTGAACTCGACGCCGTCCTCCCTGACCTTGCACAAATCGGAAAGCGAAAAGACCTGGAAGCCGCCCGAATCGGTCAGGATCGGGCCGGAATAATTCATGAAGCCGTGAATCCCGCCCGCCTTTTCAAGCAGCGATACGCCGGGCCTGAGATACAGATGATATGTGTTCGAGAGGATTATATCGAAGCCGATTTCATCGAGATCGCGCGCGGTCATGGCCTTGATCGCGCCGCGGGTCGCCACGGGCATGAACACCGGCGTGCGGATGTCGCCACGCGCGGTTTTGATCGTTCCGGCACGCGCGCCGGAGGGATCGGTTTTTTCGAGCGTGAATTGCATGCCGCTCATGGAGCCCGATCAGGCCGCTGGTGTCAAACAGTATTCATGTGAGCCGGTGCGATTAACACTACCGCGCTTTCATCAATAATACCCGGTAGGAGGCCGGTGCTTCTTCAGCTTCTGCCGACGGCCCGGTCAAGCAGGGCGACCTCCATGTTATCCTTTCCGGTAAGCTTGAAGAACGTGATCGCACTGTTCAGATTCCTGGCCTCCATGTTCAACGCTTCAGAGGTCGCAGCCAGCTCTTCCGAAGCTGAGGAATTCGATGTGGCGACCGAAGCGAGCTGCTCAACGCCCTGGGCGTATTGCCTTATGGCGAGGTCCTGCTCATCGGAGGCGACGGCAATACTTTGGACAAGCTGAGAGGTTTTATCGATATTCGGCAGGATTTCCCTGAACAGATTTCCCGCCATATCCGCGACCGAAACCCCTTCTTTCGCGAGCCTCCCTATCTCCTGCGCGGCGACCTGGCTTTTTTCCGCGAGCTTTCTCACCTCTCCGGCAACAACGGCGAAACCCTTGCCATGCTCGCCCGCCCTTGCCGCCTCGATCGCCGCGTTGAGCGCAAGCAGGTTGGTCTGGTACGCTACATCCTCGATGAGATTGATCTTTTCGGCGATCTGCCTGATCGATTCCAGAGCCTTCTCGACCGCCCGGCCCCCCTCCTCGCTCTGTTCGGCAGTCTTCTTCGCGAGACCGCGCGTTTCCTTCGTGTTCGACGAGTTTGTCACAATGCTCGCCGCGATCTGTTCAACCGAACTTGACATTTGCTCGATGTTGGCGGCCTGGTCGCTTGCCCCATGGCTAATGCTCTGCGCCGTCGCATTCAGTTCGTCTGAAGCATTGGCGAGCATCATGGTGCTCCGGTAAAACGACGAGATGACCTCTTTCAATTTTTGGGTCGTGCTGAAAAAGTTTCTGGTGAGAGCCCCGATCTCGTCATTCTGGCGAGACGCTGCTTCATCAAATCTGAAATCGATGACACCCGTGGCCATCTCATTGACGTCGAGGATGACGTTGTCCAGCGGTTTTTTGATCTTTCTGTCGATGTAGACATTTATCAGGACAAAATGAACGCAGGCGAGAACAACGCTCCAGATGATATTCATCATGTTGACTGCCAGGATCAAATAGGCGTAATACAGGAGGGTCACACCCCACGTGAAATACAGGATGGCCATTTTGAACATAAAGGAGCCCCGGAAGAACTTCCATATGCTGAAAACCGCAAGAATGCTCCCAGCCAGAATGCCGACATTATAAATCAAAAAAATTGACATCTGATTACCTCCTGCACCAGGTTGAGTCAATTAGATAAGCCGCAAGAACAGCTTTTATGCCTCGCAGGATCCCATCGAATATATATCATGTATGAAATTCATCCATAATTATATGCCGGCCCAGGTCTTTTGTCAACAAACGGGATCACGGAGCGCATTGAGCTTCAGGGCGCGGCATGATAAAAATGCCGCTTTGCACAGAGGCAGTAGTATCCGGGCAGCAGCAATGGCAGTTTCATCAATGAGGCGACATTCATCCGATGCGTGCATAATATCGCACAGGACGGCTTTGACAGGGAGCCTGACCGTTTTTTTCAGTCTTCGGTCAGGCTCATAAGCGCAGAATCCGGGGCTCTCTGTACAACGTGATTGGGAGTAAATTATTTACCCAGAAGCTTCTTCACGACCGCGACGATGATCAGCAGGACCGCGCCTCCAACACCGCCGCCTGCGATGCTGCCCACGATGCCGCTTATATCCGTCCCGCCCGAGGCGACTCCCGCGCCGATCATTGCCAGGAGCTGCCCGCCGATGCCGCCTCCCAGAATGCCGGCGATCGAGTTGCCCAGCGTACCCAGGGACTGGTTTTTCAGGAAATAACCGGCAACGTTTCCGCCTACAGCGCCGCTTACCAGTTGAATGATCACGGGAATCCAGTTTTCCATAAAAAATCCTCCTCGTATTTTTTTAACTGCAGAGCCGGTAACTACGTCAGGGGCTTAATCATATTTTATTGATATAGAATACATCAAAAGAGTAATTAATGCAATACAACAGATTTTTTTTGGTATCCTGTGAAATGATATGTTTGTCGTAGAAACTCAGGAATTTGCAATATATAAAATTCAGCCGCCGAAACCCGTTGCACGGGACACAATGAGGGAGGGGAATATCTACAGGCCGGCCGCAGAATATCATCCCAGCCGATTTCATCCTCCGATACGAAAAAAAATTGCATTTACCCGCCGGTTATGGTATATCTATCACCATGCCATCTCTCCAATCGCCAAAAATACAGGAGACCGCCATGCACGAAAAACCGGACCAGCAGCAAATACATCACCAGAGCAACTTCATGAAGGCCGCCTCGCGCAAAACCTTCATAAAGACGCTGGCTATCTTCTTCTCGCTGATGTTCAACATCCCCGCGATAGTCTCGGCCCTCGCTCAGGAGAAGAAACTGGAGCCCCGCCGTAAAAGGAATGTTACGGCCTCACGGGACCTCGCGGTCGTGCGCGGCGACGACATCCGCCAGTCGCTCAGGAAGGCCCTTGAAGAGCTTGGGGGGCTCGGGCTATTCGTGAAAAAGGGCGACACGGTCG
>JAKLIV010000035.1 GCA_022709405.1 Spirochaetota bacterium | reverse complement strand
GCGCTTCGATCGCGCAGTCGGCCATTTCGAGAATCTTTTCCTTGATGTGTTCGAGTTCGAGCTCAAGATAATGCGCCATAGAATACTCCTCAACCGAATTTCCCGGTGATATAGTTTTCGGTCATCTCCACATCAGGCCGTGTGAACATCTTTTCGGTCCGGTTCATCTCAATCAGGTCGCCCATGTAAAAAAAGGCGGTATAGTCGCTGACTCGCGCGGCCTGCTGCATGTTATGCGTTACAATGATTATGGTAAAACGCTCCTTGAGGTCCTGGATAAGCTCCTCGATCTTCTGCGTCGAGATCGGATCCAGCGCCGAGGCGGGCTCGTCCATGAGAATGACTTCAGGCTGTACCGCTATGGTCCTGGCGATGCAGAGCCTCTGCTGCTGCCCCCCTGAAAGCCCGAGGGCCGAATCGTGAAGACGGTCTTTGACCTCGTCCCAGAGCGCCGTGCTCTTGAGGGACTGTTCGACGATGCTCTCGATTTCGTACCTGTTTCCGACTCCGTTTATTTTGAGCCCATAGGCTATGTTATCATAGATCGATTTCGGGAAGGGGTTGGATTTCTGGAACACCATGCCCACCCTGCGTCTCAGGCCAGTGACATCGTATTTTTTCTGGAAAATCGATTCACCGTCGATCAACAGGTCGCCCTCATGGCTCGTGTCAGGGATAATGTCGTTCATCCTGTTGATGCATCGCAGGAATGTCGATTTGCCGCAGCCCGAAGGGCCGATCAGGGCCAAAACGCTGTTCTGTTCGACCGCAAGGGAAATGCTCTTTATCGCAGGCGTTTTCGCATAATAGAAGGTCAGATTTCTCGCTTCGACTTTGACCATGTGTGCTCCTCGTTCACCGAAAGGGCTTCCTCCTGCAGGCGCCCATATGGCCGGAGCTTGAAGACCGGTTTCAGACCTCATATTTGACCCCCCGCGCCATATTCATTACGAGCATAACATAATACTGACAGGGTAAGTTGAATATAAAGGAATTATAAAGATTCTGTTAAGAATGCCTTCAGTAAGACCTGACGCCGGCTATTCCCTGCGCGATATTGTAGGCGTGATCGCCCATTTTTTCGAAGCTGGTCAGCATATCGATGAAAATCAGGCCGGAGTTGACATCACAGATGCCTTCATTAAGCCTGCTGACATGGTCCCGCCTCATCTCGAATCTTAGCTCGTTTATCCTGTTTTCAATCACCGTAGCGCTTGACAGCATGGATGGAGATAAACTGTTCAAATTGCTATTAATGAGAGCAAGAAACTCATGGACCTTGCCCGCGATCTCGGAAATATTTTTTACCGCATCGTCGGTGAAGCTGATGCGCATCTCGTATTTCCGCCTCAACAGCTTCAGCATGACCTCGCAATGGTCCCCTATCCTTTCAAGGTCGTTGATCCGGTGAAGCATCCGGGTGATTTCCTGGCTCTGATCCTCAGAAATGTTTTCCTGAAGGACCCGCACCAGAAAAGAGGAGATTTCCTTTTCGAGAAGGTCGACGTGATCCTCGAGCAGCTGTATCCTTTCGACTTCGTCGCCCAGCTTCTGGTTCGGGCGGTTAAAGATATCGATCACCATGGCAAACATGTTCATCACCATGCCGAGCATTCTCCGGATTTCGAGGCGGGCCTGATCGATGTTTATTGCAGGAGTTGAAAGAATGCTCGTTGATATGTATTTCAGATGAAATTCCTCTCCGCCCGGTTTTTGCCTTTCCTTGACCATTTTCTCGGCAAGCCGGGCGAGCACCGTGGTAAACGGCAGGAAAAGCATGGCATTGAAGATATTAAAACAACTGTGAAACGCAGCCAGGTGGCTGGCGATGGCTGCCGAACGGTCTGTCGCATTTGAGGATTCAGGGTTTCCAGGAACGATCAGATCGACCAGCGGAATAAAAAAAGGATTAAAAACCGCAAGCACCCATATAACGCCGAAAACATTGAACATCATATGGACCCGCGCCGCCCTTTTTGCGTCGGCAGGGGAGCCGATAGAAGCGATATTTGCCGTAACGGTCGTGCCTATGTTTTCCCCGAGAATCAGGGCGCAGGATGTCGTTAAATCGATGAGCCCGTTGAAGGCGAGGGTCATGGTCATGGCCATGGTTGCGCTCGACGATTGAACGACCATGGTCACCGCGGTGCCGACCATAACCACAAGAACTGTTGATAAGAAACTGTCTGCGCTGTATCGCGCCATAAAATTCATTACCACCTCCGAGTTCCGGAGGTCCCTGACCGCGTCGCTCATGATGGCCAATCCCAGAAACAGCATGCCGAATCCGAGAAGAACCTCGCCCCAGTACCTTACTTTTTCCTTATTGAGAAACCGGAGAAAAAAACCGATTCCGATGGCCGGCAGGGCAAGAGATGAAATCTTCAGGTTGAACCCGATAAGGGCCACGATCCATCCGGTGACCGTGGTGCCGATGTTGGCGCCAAGAATGATGCCGATCGACTGATTCAGGCTTATCAGACCCGCACTGACAAAGCTGACCACCATGACCGTGGTCGCGCTCGATGACTGGATCACGCTGGTTATCCCCATTCCTGTCAGAAGGCCCTTGACCCTGTTGTTCGTGGCCTTCCAGAGAATGTTTTTAAACCCATCCCCGGTTGCGTTCTGGAGGGACTCACTCATGATCTTCATGCCGTACAGGAACAGGCCGAGACCGCCGAATATCGATGCAACTATCATTGTGTCAGTATTCTCTCAAAAAACAGCAGGATAAACACCGGCGCTAGCGAGCAACAATGCTTCTTCAAAGTATACCCGGGCATATAATATGACGTCAAGGATATTATTCATAAATTGAGTACGGGATTTTTACTGTTTTTTAAATTTTTCTTTATATAATCTTCATATAAAATCCGT
Organism: Spirochaetota bacterium; assembly: GCA_022709405.1. Classification (GTDB taxonomy): domain Bacteria; phylum Spirochaetota; class UBA4802; order UBA4802; family UBA5550; genus JAKLIV01. The sequence goes on along the minus strand of JAKLIV010000035.1, from coordinate 24,671 downwards.
TTATTATTGATCAATTACAGGATAAACCCTGTGAGGCAGCCTTTTAAAACAATCGACAAAGCAAATTGCATGGAGGTAAATACCGATGAAAAACATTTTTTACAGATTGCCAATCTTATCTTTAATTTTTCTCACAATGCTTGCCGTTGTGACCGGATGTTCAAGGGATCAAAACAATAAATCGAAAATCGTCATCAAGGGATCGACGACAGTTCTGCCGATAACGCAGAAAGCGGTTGAAGCATATTCAAAAATCAATGATTCAGTATCCATATCAATCTCGGGCGGCGGTTCCGGGGAGGGCATCAAAGCGCTCATCGACGGAAACACCGACATCGCCAACTCTTCAAGGCAGCTAAAAGAAGTCGAGACCAAACTTGCGGCAGAAAAAAAACTGTCGATAAAGGAAATCCCCGTGGCATACGACATGATTGTCCCGGTGGTGCATCCCGACAACCCAGTAAAGAACCTCACGATCGACCAGCTCAAGGCCATCTATGACGGCTCTATCAACAACTGGAAGCAGATCGGAGGAAAGGACGGTAAAATCATAGCCGTTTCCAGGGACACCAGCTCAGGCACCTATGAAGTCTGGCACGAGAAGGTCATGCATAAAACGGATGTCAAAAAAGACGCATTGCTCCAGGCATCCAATGGCGCAATCGTGTCGACCGTATCGCAGAATCCCAAGGCTATCGGTTATATCGGGTATGGATACATTAATGATCGTGTCAGGCCCCTGACAGTCAATGGAATAGAGGGCACGATCGAAAACGGGAAGAGCGGAAAGTTCCCTGTTTCAAGGAAGCTTTATATTTTCATAAATGAAGAGAAAGTCACTGATAAAGCGAAAGAATTCATTGACTATATACTCGGAGCTGAAGGACAGGCTCTTGTACAGGAGGCCGGATTCATCCCCCTATGAGGAATTATTTGGAAAAAGATGGCTACAGAGTCACCGGGAGCGGATCATTGACCCCCTCCAGTCACGTCCCCCTTCATAAGGGGGAGGTGACTGAGCGAAGCGAAGTCGGTGGGGGTTTGACAAATCCCCTGTTCAACTTTTAACCTGCTGCAAAACCACAGATTTATCGTAACGATATCTTAATAATGACATAAATGTTCTTTTATATAGAAAAAATTGCACTTTTTCAGCATTTAAGAATAAACTTGACATTTTTTTGCCGATAAATAAGATATACTGATTTGTTTGAATTTTATCAGACAATGCGGTTATAATCGTATATTTAATACTCAATCCGTTTCCGAAAGGGCAAAAAGGATTATCAGATTTACAAGGGCGAAACATGGCTTTAAATCCTTTCAAAGACTCAAACCTGAACGATTTACAGCAGAATATCAGATCGTTCCTTTCGGACCACTTTGACGGGCTGAGAGAAAGAGCGCGCACGAACTGGGAACAATTCGTAGCCAAAGGCAATGAAAAAATCACCCTCATGGTGATCCCCCATTCCGAGAAAAAAATAGTCAACTTTCATATATCCATATTTGCGATCAGCTTTATCGTCGGCGTACTTACGCTGGTGATCATCATGACATCGGTTCTCATCATCAACCACTCTTCGACGATAAAAGAAGTATCCAAGCTGAAAAACTACGGAACGAATTCGAAGATCCAGATAAAAAAATACAAGGAAGAGATCAACAAACTCTACTCCGTGTTTCAAAAAATGAAGCCCGAGCTGACCCACCTGTATTCCCTGACACCAGGCAGCGACATCGATTCCCTCTGGGCCAAAGGCGGCATCGAGAACCCGAATCCGGGCGCAGAAGCCGAGACCGAAAACGGGGACCCTGGAAGCCCGCCCCTTGAAGTACTGAACATACAGGAAATCAACACCGAGCTCGAGACCACGAAAAAAATACTGGTCAAGATTAAGAACTTTCTGGAATACAGGAAAAAGATCATCGAGAACACGCCTTCCATCTGGCCTGTTGACGGATACGTGATTTCCCGCTACGGTCAGCGGAACTCCCCGTACACGTTCTCCAGAGAATTTCACGGCGGCATAGACATCGAGGCCTTCCCCGGCGCCGAAATCAAAGCCACGGCGCCCGGCACGGTAGACGACATCAGGTGGGACCCTTCACTCGGCCTGAACGTCACGATCAAGCATAAATACGGCTTCGTTACGAGCTATTCGCACTGTCAGCGCGTTTCAGTTGAAATAGGCCAGAAGATATCCAAGGGCGAGGTCATCGGCTATGTGGGAAGGTCCGGGAAAACGAACCGCTACATATGCTACTACCAGATAAGGATCGGGACCGAATTCGTCGATCCCATGCCCTACCTGAACAGGATCATCCCTTAAATTGCAACATACATGCAAAAAAAAACGGCCCGAAGGCCGCTTTTTTTTACATGTATATCTTACTAGAACTCGTCTTCGCCTCGTTTGGTGGTAAGCAGCTCGTCCGGGACTTCTTCGATCCTCTCTCCCACCTTGACCGCGATCCTGGTCGAAACGACCCCGGGCCTGCATTTATATTTCTTTCTTCCGCCGATGCGGAGCACCATGTCTGAGCCGATCTTGGTGTCAGGCAGCTTGATTACGTCGCCCACCGAGAGATTGAGCACCTCCTGAACCGTGATTTCGACCTCGCCGATCTCGGCCACAATTGGAAGGGTTACGGTCTCGAGCCTGCTCTGGATCACCGAAAGGTTCTCGTCAGTGGCGCCCTTTCTGATGCTCGAATACATGTACTGCGCCGATAGTTTCGAAATGACCGGCTCGATCGATATGTAGGGGATACAGAGGTTGGTCATCCCCTCGACTTCGCCGACCTTGGTTTCGAGCGTAATGAGAACGACCATGTCGTTCGGCGGGACGATCTGGGCGAATTGCGGATTCGTCTCGATGTTGCCGAGCCTTGGCCTCAGGTCGATGACGTTCGACCAGGCCTCCCTCAGGTTGCCGAGTATCCTCACGATGATGCCTTCCATAACGGACAGCTCGATATCGGTGAGCTCCCTGCTTATCTTGGTCGCCTCGCCCATTCCTCCGAAAAGCTTGTCGATTATCGTAAACGTGATTGACGGGTCTATCTCGAGCACGGCCGACCCCTTGAGCGGGTCCATGTTGATGACGGCAAGGGTGGTCGGATTCGGTATCGAGCGGATGAATTCCTCGTAGGTCAGCTGGTCCACCGAGGCCACGTGCACGCTGACCAGCGCCCTGAGCTGCGCCGACAGCGCGGTAGTCGTCAGACGTGCGAAAGTTTCATGCATCATCTGGAGCGTCCTGATGTGGTCCTTTGAGAACTTGTCAGGCCTCCTGAAGTCGTATATCTTGACTTTCTTCTGCTCCTTCGCCGCCGAATAGTCGGTCGTGTCGACCTCCCCGGTTGAAATCGCGGTCAATAGGGCATCTATTTCGTCCTGTGACAGTATCTCGGTCATTGCGCAGCACCTTTCATTATTGTTGCTTCCAGGCCAGTGATGAGCCAGTGATTATTGTCTTTTTCAAGCGAATAACGGTACCTGTATCTTGCCGGTCTTCTGGCGCCGAAACGCTCGGCGACTACATCAACATATGATATTTTCCGGTTACTTTCAACTTCTTCACCGATAATGTTAAAATCAAGTATATAATCATCGCGTTCCCTTGAAATATAGCTGATGAAATCCTCTTCAACGGAACGTTTTTCATCGTCATCCGCCAGCTGGTATATCCTGACGTAATCGGAATAGGAGTTGATGAATTTTGAAATATCGATGTATTTGATATATTTTTCGATATCCCTGTTTTTTTCGGCCAGCAGGTGGATAGATATGACCTCCGAGGGCGACATGGTGCGATCGGCGCTCATTGCCGGCTTTTCGCGGATAATGCCGCTTTTAATGCTCCGATAGCCCCTGTCGCTCACTATCATTGAAAGCTCGTTGCCGCTTTTGAGAACTTCCGCTCCTGCAAGGGCATCGGGCAGAAAATAGCTCCTTACCCGGTACGGAACGTCTTTTTCTATCCTGTAAATCTCATTCAGGGCTATTTCATGGCTGAATATCTCGCCCGGATCTATAGTCACAACCCTTTCGGTAAGCGAAGCGGCCATGCTCTGCAGTGCCTGGTTTTTCATTTTATAGGGAACGATCGTTTCAGCCTCATTGCCCTGCCTGTCGTAAACCACCGGCTGGAATGTTATATAATCCCCGACGGAGCTTCCCCCGTTGAAAATTTTAAAGGAAACAGGGGCCTGCGACACGTTCTTCACGCACACGGTCAGCACCATCCTTTCTTCCTGTCCGAAACGTTCCTTTTCCATGCGGTTGTATACGAGCAGGGATTCCTCCATTGCCGGAAAGACAGGTCCTCCGGCAAGCACGAGGAGTATAAATGCGGCTATCGCTGACAGATGCCTCATGGTTCTGAATCCACCATCCAATAATAATATACGCAATCCCTTTCTCTACATTTCGGTATTTTTCGCCATAATTGTGATAAAAAATATGAATTCGGAGGATTATTTACCGGGCCCGAAATCGCGGAAACAAGCGGCCAGTACTGGATTATCTAAAGTTAAAACATGAAAAGAGGGAAGGCTACTCGTGATATACCCCGAAAATGAAATCGAGCAGATCCTTCCGGTCATGGACATGCAGTCCCATGAAGGAGAAAAAATAGTGATGGAGATGGTTCCCGGAGCGTACATCCTCGATCCTCGCAATGATTTCAAGATCGCGGGCGCCGATGAATATATGAAGCTTGACCAGCGTGCCGAGGGGCATGACGTCATTGCTTGAAACAATGGCCTCGCGGTCGCTGAGCTCGGTGATCACGCCTGCATGATGAACGATGTTTTCAGTGGACACGCTCTTTTCTTCATTACCGGTATCAAGCACAAAGAACCGTACCGGCATGGAGACGTTCACCCTCAGGCACCTTCGCTCCCGGTTGCGGGTGATGGCATCGGTATGGTTGAAGATAAACGCCGGCTCCCCGGCGGTGATACGGCCGGCAATGGTGAGTGAGAATTCATAGGACGCGACGTTTTCGACCCAGAGATAGGCCGCGAGTCGTTCTCCGTCAGACACCCGGTCGATGAACACACGATCCGCCGCAGCAGCGAAATATGCGCCCGAGAGATCGATCACCGTGGCCTGAGCGTAACCAAATCCTTTTTTATAGAGTCTGAGCACGCTTCCCGGAGCAATTTTTCGCGTTGAATCGATCTTTTTCAATATCGCCTGCCTGTTTCAAACTGAAGGCCAATCCTCAATCCGTTATATCAAATATTACAATTAAATTATTACTTAACAAGCATATTTAATCCGGAATAATTTTTTATCTGGAACACTGCGACCCACCGGGGGGGGGTGAGTTCTACCGAAGATTTCATTTCAGCCCCACAGAAGATATGGTTTTTCGTTGTATTATAAAATGTTCTTGCATAAAAAAAACGCTTTAATTATTTGAATGACTCGTTCACAATAACTCCATCCAGGCATTCCTGGAAAAAATCGTGATGATCAAACAATTTCTGAACACCGTTAACAGAGGAAAGCATGGGACTTACCTATAAAGATTCCGGCGTCGACGTGGACGGCGGCAACCGTTTCGTCCGCCGAATAGCGCCGATCGTCAAAAAAACCTTTACCGACCGGGTAATAACCGGAATCGGCGGCTTCGGCGCGTTGTTCTCGGGGTCGTTCCCGGAGATGAATGACCCTGTTCTCGTTTCAGGGACCGACGGCGTCGGCACAAAACTGAAGATCGCGCAGATGATGAACAAGCACGACACCATCGGGATAGACGCCGTAGCCATGTGCGTGAACGACATCATAACCTCGGGCGCGAGGCCGCTTTTTTTCCTGGACTATCTTTCATGCGGCAAGCTGGATGAAGACGTCCTGGTCGACATCGTCAGCGGTATGGCCCGGGGATGCGCCGAATCGGGATGCAGCCTTGTCGGCGGCGAGACGGCCGAACACCCCGCAGTCATGGCCCCGGACGATTACGATATCGCGGGTTTCGCCGTGGGCGTGGTGGACCGTGACAGAATCATTGACGGCAGCAGGATCGCACCCGGAGACCAGATCATCGGCCTTCCATCCTCCGGCATACACTCCAACGGTTATTCGCTCGTAAGAAAACTCCTGTTTGATATGAAAAAAATGACCGTCAACAGCTCAGTGCCCGGCCTTAAAGGCACGCTGGGCGAGAACCTTCTCACTCCAACAAGGCTTTACCCGAAAGCGGTCATGGCATGCCTTGACCGGGGCCATGAGATCAAGGGCATCGTGCACATAACCGGCGGAGGATTTTACGAAAACATCCCGCGCATTCTTCCCGACAACTGTGCTGTCAGCATCGATCGCTCGACATTCCCGATACCCGATATCTTCACGCTTATCCAGCGCGAGGGCAACATCGACGACAGGGAAATGTTCACGACCTTCAATATGGGCATAGGCCTCATGATATTCGCCTCGCCGGAAGCATCCGCCCTGCTCGTTAAAACCCTTGAATCAACGGGTGAAAAGCCGGCAATCATAGGCAAAGTGACGGCTAACGGAAAAGACAAAGTGTACATCCCATGAACCATCCCTTTTGAGCACTTGGACCTGACATCGGGGTTTCCATAAAATTGCCTAAAGGGCTTGACAAATAAATATTTTCATGTAGGATGCATTTTAATTGCATTGCCTGACAAAAAAATATACCGTCAGGAAAATAATTAAAATTATAAGGAGATAGTTTATGAAAAGCAGACTGACTTTTCTTGCCGCATTTATTGCAGCGCTCATGTTCGTCTCCAGCGCGGCATTTGCGTCAGGAACCCGCATGTCAAGTATGAGCCTCACCGGCGTTGAGCCGATGATTCAGAAAGACACTGCGCAGTGGGCGTGGAACCCCGCGACTACCGCACTGTTCCAGCCGCTGCTCTCGATCTACTGGGACCAGAGCGCCAACACAGCCGGCGGCGCAGTCGCCCTCATGAAGCCCATCAGCGGCGTCGAACTGTACAACAGAATCTGGGCGGACTTCAGTTCATCAGCGTTCCTGTTGTCGGCCGATTCCAATGTTAAAGCTTGGGACGGAACCACTGCCTGGCTGCAGGGTCTCGGCGGAAACGCCCAGAGCACTCTGATAACAAACAGCACCCCGCCAAACCTTTCTGTCATGATGGCGACGACTTCGTTTGCCTACAAGATCAATGACATCTGCATCGGTGTTGAGGGCTCCTTCGGCTACACGAGCCAGGACAGCGACAACGAGTATGAGTGGAGGGTCAAAGCCGGAGCTTTCATCCCCCTGCCCAAAGGCATCAGCGTTGACGCGACAATAAGCCTTGGCCAGCCCATTCTGGAGCAGCAGGGAAATGACGGCGGCAAATACACGTATGAAACTATCCCGACTGCATTTGACCTCTATGCATACGGACGTTTCAACTTTCAGCTTTCAGAAACTCAGACCCTGCATCTTTTCGCGAAGTATTCGTTTGCCGACCACAGCACCAATTTCAAACAGAATGCCTCCGATACTGATATAGATTTCCTCAGGACAGCACACACTCTCCAGATCGGTCTTTCCGAGGAAATGAATTTCAGTAAAACGTCTCTCTTCTATGTCGGCTTTAACTACAAGCTCTACATGAACTACAATGAATACTCGGGTGAATTGAACAATGTTAAAATACCGGGAGCATCGGAATACAAATACGACAACACCGCCCATTCTCTCGCCCTGCATATGGGAGCAGAAGGCCAGTTGATCGGCGGCCTCACCGGCAGGATCGGCGCTATTCACAATATCGTCGTCCACAACGTCAACAACGAAACCGACGCACAAACTTCAGGCCAGACCACATCTCTCTACAGCTACACGACCAGCGCATCCCTCGGTCTTGCGTGGAAGATCGGCCAGTTCATACTTGAGGGAACCCTTAACAAGGCCCTTTTCAGCAGCGGCCCCGACTGCGTCAGCGGCAGCGGACTGCCTGAAGGCCTCAATCTTAACGTAACGGTAGTTTACTTCTTCGGAGCTCCTGCTGCTGCTCCTGCTGCCGCCAACGAAGAAAAATAAGGCTGCTTAATGCAGATGTTTTTCAGAAATCCACAATCAAAAATCCCTTCCCTTCTGCGGGAAGGGATTTTTTTCCTTATTTTGACAATTACAGTGGGCCTTTCGGGCGGATGCGATTCGAAAGACCTGAAGCTTATAGACCTGGTCCGGATCGATGAAGGTTCGGTTCTTCTCGCCGCGAAATACGACAAAGCGCAGCATTTCGTCGTTTACCGCGACGGGTCGCCCGAAATATGGGCGCATGACGACGTGTCGGCAGAAATGGGTCCGGTCAAGAAAATTTCCAAGCTGGATGAAAACCTCATCGCGATTATAACCGAAAAAAACGGCATATATCTTTTCCCGATCGGCGCGCTTTCATCCGGCTCGGCCTATACGCATCTCCCGGTTGAAGAAGGGGCCCTTGTAGACAAAAAAATACGCTCCATATATTATTATGACTATCATGGTTCGCGCAGGCTTTACGTGCTCTACGAGACTCCAAAGGGCTCCGGCGCTACTGAAATCTTACTGAAAGACGGACTCACCGTCGACCGCTATAATCATCTCGACAAACAGTCATCCGACCTCCGGTCGAACAGCGTTGTCCAGATAGCCATTGACATGAAGGGCAATGTATGGTTCAATTATTCCAGAAAAGAAGAAATGGGACTCTCCCGGCTTGACAGCAAGGGAGAATGGGTCCATTTCAACCAGGCCAATTCCGAGCTCCCCGATAAATTCGTGAGAACACTCCGCTCAGAAGGCGCAGATGACGGCGTCGACGGAGACAATATATGGTTTGCCTCGATTTCGGGCCTTACCAGGCTCGAATACAAACCGGGCGAAAAAGATGAGGAAGATCGTGAAAAATGGAAACTTTACGGTGAAAGGGAAACAACGGCAGGCCTGATCGCACGTGCAATCGGGGTCCGGGCGCTTGTATCTGACGCCGTTCTCGACATCATCGATCTCCATGTCATAGAAAAAAATATCCTGATGGCGAACATCGGCGGAGTTTACACCTTCAACGGCAAATCGACGAACCGGTATATTCCCGATTCGATCGGAGGCTTGAACGACACGCAGATCAGCGACATCAATTACCGCGACGGTTTCGTGATCGTCAAGACCCGTCCGGCCGGCAAGCAATACATCAATGTGGACTCGGTCAGCCTTCTTGATCTTAAAAAGAGAAAATGGATCAAAATCAGGCACTGGGACATCAACAAGGATTACCCCACCAATATGTATTTCATCCCATATAAAAAAGGCCTGGACTTTGTCGCAATGACATACCAGAACAGCGCAAGCGTTTTCGCACTTTTCAACTACGAAACCATGGAGCTGAAAAAAATCGAGTTTACGATGCCGGTCAAACCGCCGGACGCCGTTGCGTCAGAAATACAGCCGGGTATGACTCCTTCAACCGAACAGGCGCCAATACAGCCGGAACCCGAAAAGCAGCAAAATGAGCCTGAAACACAGGCCGTTCAATAGCATAAAAAAGCCCGCTTTCATGCGGGCTTTTTTATGCTAAATCGCTTTTTCCATTATACGGTTGAGCCGGGACACGAATTCAGTTGGATTCTTCAATTCCACTCCTTCGACGATCATGGCCTGCTCCAGAAGCAGAAAGCTGATGTCTTTCACCACCGACTGATCCGAAGTCGCGGCCAGCTTTTTCACGATCTCGTGATCGGGATTGATTTCGAGAATCGGCTTGAAATCAGGCAGGTTCGACTGCCCCATCGCCTTGAGGATATGCTGCATCTGCACGGTTGGGTCTTTTTCGTCGGCGACTATGCAAGAGGGCGAATCCGACAGCCTCACGCTCGCCTTGACGTCCTTGACATGGTCGCCCAGGCTTTCCTTTATCCTGTCAACAACCGGTTTTGCGGATTCCTCCCTCTCCCTGTCTTCATCGGACTTGAGACTGTCGGCCGAGTCGCTCCTGTTCACCGACTTGAATTCGTGGTCCTTGAACTTGTTCACGGACGATATGACGATATCGTCTATATCGCTGTCCATGATGAGAACCTCAATGTCCTTGTTCCTGTACATCTCAAGGAGTGGCGAACGGCGGAGTATTTCCTCTTTTTCGCCGGTCACATAGTAAATGGCGTCCTGGTCCGGTTTCATTCGGGAAACGTATTCGTCAAGAGTGGTGAACCCGTCAGCCTTCGTCGATTTGTACATCACCAGATTCAGTATCTTATCACGGTTTTCGAAATCCTGGTAAAGACCCTCTTTCATGGGAATGCCGAATTCGCCAAAAAACGTGTTGTACTTTTCACGGTCCTTCTTCTGAACGTCTTCGAGCTCTGAAAGCAGTTTTTTCACCGATGAGCTCTTTATCTTCGCGAGTATTCTGTTCTGCTGCAGGATCTCCCTGCTGACATTAAGCGGCAGGTCCTCTGAATCGATCACTCCCCTGACGAAACGCAGGTACGTCGGCATAAGCTCCTTTTCGTCGTCGGTGATGAACACCCGCTTGACATAGAGCTTGACCCCGGGCATGTAATCGGCCCTGAACAGGTCGAACGGAGCCTTCTGCGGGATAAAGAAAAGCGTCGTGTAGTCAAGGGTGCCTTCGGCATGCGTATGGATGTACATGAGAGGCTCGTCGATTTCGTGCGAAATCGAGCGGTAAAACTCGTTGTAATCCTCCGGTTTCAATTCAGATTTCGGGCGTTTCCATATCGCCGAAGCGGCGTTGATCTGCTCGGTTTTCTGCTCCTTCAGCTCCTTGCGCTTGTCGCCCTCCCCCTCGAACCTCGTGTCCTCGTAATGAAGAAAAATCGGAAACGGTATATGGTTGGAATATTTCTTCACGATGTTCTGCAGTTCCCACCGGTTCGCGTATTCCTTTCCCTCTTCGTTCAGATACAGGGTCACGGTAGTCCCTGCAGTATCCCTCTGCGCATCATCGATCTCGAAATCCCCCTTGCCGTCGCTCGACCACCGGTATGCCTTTTCATCCCCGGCCTTTCTTGAAACGACCTCGACCCTGTCAGCCACCATGAATGAAGAATAAAAGCCAACGCCGAACTGACCGATCATGCTTGAATCCTTTTTTGCGTCGCCTGAAAGCTTCTCGACAAACGACCTGGTGCCCGAACTTGCTATGGTCCCGAGGTTCTGGGTGAGATCCTCGGAATTCATCCCGATACCGGTATCTGAAATAACCAGGACGGGCCTGCTCCCCGAATCAAACGAAATTTCAATTTTAGGGTCGAACCCTGCAGATTTATACGCAGGATCTGTGAGCGTCAGGTATTTCAGTTTATCAAGGGCGTCAGATGCGTTTGAAATAAGCTCGCGAAGGAAGATCTCCTTGTGCGAATACAGTGAATGGATTATCAGGTGTAAAAGCTGATTTACCTCAGTCTGAAACTGATGCTTCGACATAAGCTCCTCCTAAATCTGTACACGGTGATTGTAATGTAAATGTAACTGATGAAACAGAAGTTGTAAAAATCAAGTCACTTTTTTTGATTTATGATAATTTCAGATTGTTACCGCCGATGCCGGATAAAATTTAAAATTTTTAAAATTATTCTTTTCTTTAATCAGCCTCTTGAAAATAATGACTTAATATACAATTTCAGTGTCAATCCGCCATGCAGCATGAAAAAAAATCTGGATTTCTTCTTACAGGAATACGGTTTTATCCGGTCCTCCTTCTATGCGTATCGCTCGCCGTGGCGTTTCTCACCTGTATTGTCGTGAAAAACAGGCATGCAAAAACCGATCCGGTCCATTATCTGAAAAACCATAGGTTCGACAAATCGGTTCCGATCGAAAAACGCACCGGAGAAATCCCGGACGTAATACTCGCCCATATGCGCGAGCTCGACGGCAGAAGCGATTACAAAGGCTATACGCCCGATTCATCCGACATGAAGGAGATCGCCCGCTCCCTCGATAATATCCCCCTGCTGGCGAAAACGGTCCTCGCCGAGCGCCTGATCGGCATCTATTTCATCAAGGACATGATCGGCAGCGGGCTCACCGAATGGGTCATCGGAAACGACAACATGTTTTACGGGTTTATCGTCATCAATCCCGGCTCTCTTAAAACCGGTTTGTCCGATTATATAACCGAAAAAGAAAAGACCTGCTTCAAGGCAATGGGCGCCGGTGACGGCCTGCGAGTCGATTGTGGAAGCGATTACACGGGGTTCCTCTATATAATCCTGCACGAATCGGTCCACCTCGTGGACTACGCGAATTTCCTGACGCCCTTCGTCGAGGACGCAGTGCTTCCCTTCCGCGGAGACATCCCGGACGCTACTCCCTTCACCGAAAATATCTGGGAACGGTACGACCTCCCGAAGCACGATTTCGCCGGCCGGAAAAACGTGACATTTTACGGCCTCGGCGGCGGGCCGAAGATTCCCTTTTCGCAGGCCGCCGAGGTCTATTCAGAGGTTGAAAACAGCCCCTTCCCGAGCCTGTATGCATCCATGAACTGGGCCGAAGACCTCGCCGAAATGGTGACATTCCACCATATCACGTCGATCCTGAACAAACCCTATCGCATAAGCGTCATCATACAGGGCAGGGAGACGTATTCATCCCGCCCGATGGAAAGGCGGCCCGTAAAAAACCGCCTCGCTGCGATAAAAATATTTTATTGAGCTTCCGCTAACGTCCGGCTGAGTGCGTCATTCATCCCTGAAAAAAACGAAGGCGAGCAGCGAAACCGCCATGAAAGCCGCGGGAACCGCAATATTGAGATAGTATCCCGACGTCAACTCATACGGGGCCCTGCTCAGCTCGCGCGATAGATGCAGGTAAACGAGCCAGGCCAGATAGTACATGTTGACGATCTCCCGCACCGTCAGACAGACAAGCGGGGTAAAATACCGCGCGGCGAACATGACGATCATGACGCCGATCATGTATACGGCGAAGGGATTGTTGATGTAAAAATAAGATTCGAATATATAGTACCGCGCCACCGGGACCGACACCGCGATGAATCCCGGAATGCACAGCAGTATGACGATTTTCTCAAAAATATTCTGGCGTAAAAACCTGTCAACCGCCCACTCGGCCATTCTCTTCATGAGGTCGTAGAGCCTGGAAAGCAAATCAAGTATAAGGTTCATTCTTTAAACGCTCCTTTGACAAGTTTTTCGACCGCCTCGGTGAATCCAGCCGGGCCCTGCGCTTCGGTCACCGTTATCCGCGCGATACCGGTATCGACCGCAGACCCGTTCTTCTTTCTTACGATAAACGGGCGGTCGACCCTTTCCAGCATGGAAATATCGTTTTCGCTGTCTCCGACCGCCGCTGTCACGATTTCCCGGCAGCCTTCCGCGTACAGCCCTATCACCGCGTCCAGCGCCGCGCCCTTGCCGCTGTCGGCCGCAATGAGATGAAAGAAACGCCCGCCCCTGGTCAGCGCGGCATTCTTACCGGCCAGCGACCTGTTGAACGACTCGATATCGCCGGGCGAGACATTCCGCGGCTCCGAAAGCAGAAAAGGTATCGAGGTTTTTCTCTTCATCGCCAGGGCGGCCCTTTCGAGCGGCAGTCCCGTGGTTTCGGCAAGGGACTCGGCGGTCATATCGATGATCGGCCTCACCGCAGATCCGATTACACTCTCGACTTCCGGAATGAGGCGCCTCAGTCCGTCGATTCCCGGGCCGAAAACCCTCACATCGAAGCCGCCGTTCCCGGGCAGCGCAAGCCCGCCGCCGTTCTCGAAAATGAACGGGGTGTCGAGCCCCAGCTCTCCATGCAGCAGCTTCATCTCGTCAAACGTCTTGCTGGACACCATGATCAGGGGGATTCTTTCTTTTGCAAGCAGGATGATCCCCGGCAGGGCTGACGCATAGCTGTACGTGTCGTGGTCCAGCAGGGTGCCGTCAAGATCGGAAAACAGTATGATCATTGCTGCTCCGCTTTCTTTATCAGCAGGAATTCCACTCTTCTGTTTCTTCTGCGGTTCTCGTCGTTCGTGTTCGGATACAGCGGCGTCGTTTCGCCCATTCCTATGAACTGCAACCGCGCTTCAGCAATCCCCCTGGTGATTATATACTCCTGTACGGATTTCGCCCGGTTTTCGGACAGACGAAGATTGTAGGTTTCTTCGCCGATATCGTCGGTGTGCCCCTCGATCACGACGTCGTATCCCGCATATTTTTTCAATATCTCGACCACACGGTCCAGGATTGCCATGCTCTTGCCTGTTATCTGCGCGCTTCCGAATCCGAATTCAATATTGCTTATGCGCATTTTCAGTCCCCTCTCGGTGACCACCACCAGTATGTCGACGAGAAGCTTGTCTCTCTGCGAGCGGGCCACGTTGCCGGCCGAATCGGCCACTTCGAGCTCTATGAAATAATCGGCCGCCGATTCGACGATGTCCCTGTTGTCGCCGAGGCCGTCCCACAGTATCTGTCCCGGCACAGAATCGCCGCCTGCAAACTGCTTGAAGACTTCCCCCGATGGCGCGTATATCCTGATCACCCAGGAAGCAATGCCGGAATTGTCGGAGGCGTCAGGTTTTATCGCGAGCATGTCGTTTTCTCCGTCCCCGTCCGGGGAAAAATAGTCGGGAGAATGCCTTACCGAGGCGGCGGGAGGCGTGCTGTCGACGATTAGTTTTTTCACGTATGACAGGGGGGTGTTGCCGCTTCTGAACACTGTGCTGAGCGTTATCCGGTATTCTCCATCGGCGAGGGGCTCTCCCCGCGAATTTTTGCAGTCCCAGGCGATATAAGGCGGGATCGTCTTTTCTCCTTCGATGGTTTTTACAATGTCATCGGACCCGTCCCTGATGTCAATTTTCCAGGTCATGAGCCCGGCCGTTCCGGAAAGACGCAGAAACATCTTCAGCTCGGAATCCCTCTTGAACGAAAACCTGTCCTGCGAAAGCCGTATGTCGGCTGTTTCATACTGGCGGGTCAATGTGATCTCCTGGATCGATGCTGACGCCCTGTTTCCCGCACGGTCTGCAGTTTCGATATAATACTCGTAAAGCCCTTCGGGGGCGTCTTCTCCGCGATCGTTCCTGCCGTCCCAGGAAACGACGGCAGGCACATCTCCTTTCCATGTAAAGGACCTGGCCACCTGCCCCGATGAGTCGCGGAAGCCGGCCCGCCATTCGTCATCGGCCTCGCTGTTTATCTTCTGTCTTATGACGAGGCTGTCCTTCTTGCCGTCACCGTTGGGTGAAAACAGATTGTCGTCGTTCTGCAGCGAAGCCCGCGGCGCATTGTTGTCGACCACGATTATGCCGCGCTTCTTGGCCGCTATGTTGTCCCGCTCGTCCCAGGTGTAAAACGAATACGTATATTTTCCGTCGCCTGCGATGTTCCCCGCGGTATCGGCGCCGTCCCACATGATCTTTTCGGGAACCACCATCGAAACCTTTTTCTGGAACATTCTTTTGAAAAACCCTTTCACCGAAAGGCCCATCATCATGTCGCGTTCCGACATCCGGTAGTCCTTGACCTGCCTGCCTTCCTGGTCGTGGATCTGGAACCGCCAGCCCTTGATCGCGCTCTCGTCATCAACACCGAGGCTGAATATGACGAAGTCCTGCACCCCGTCATGGTTGGGGGATATGTACTCCTGGCTCCGTTCGACCGATATCTCGGGCGGGGCCGTATCGAGTTTCCCGATTTCCATGGTGATGCCCGCGTAATGGATGTAGTCGCGGCCCCTGTACAGGTTGAACGCATAGTTGAGCGTACCCTCAAAATTATCGGTTATGAGCCGCAAGCCCGCTCCGCAGGTAAAATCGCCGTAATCGTAGGATTGCGGCACGATGACGCCGACACGCAGGATAAGGTGCTTAAATATTTCGGTTTCAATTCCGAACTTGACCGGGTAATCATGGTATAAATTGATGAACGATATCTCGTTCTTGAACGCGATTGAGGCGTGCTCGTGCCTGAAAAAAACGAATCCGTATCCGAGCGTAAGGGAATTGAACTGGGCGTCATCCGGCCTGTTGCCGAACGGCCAGCCGAAATTTATCGAGCCGCCGATCGTCGGCTCGAAAAATCCGAATCCGTATTTTCCTTTCAGCGAGGCGAACCGGTACGATCCGCCGATCGACGCGCCCAGATAATAGACGTCGCCTTCATTCCGCCCGTAGCAGAAATTGAGCGTCATACCCATCGCCAGCCTCGGCGTCAGCATCTTGGCGCCGCCGAAGACGACATGATACGCCGCCGACAGGTCGCGCGCGTCTTTATCGTCAGGAATCATTATCATGCGCAGCGCGCCGCCTGCGACACCGTAGGAGGTCGGCACCGCGATCGATATGTTCGGATTGTAATAAGCGCCGTTGAGAGTCCCGTACTGGAGGCCAAGCGAGAAGCGTTCGATCCCTGCGATCGCGGCAGGGTTCTGGTATATCAGGTCCACTCCCCCGGTGGTGACGCCGGTGCCTCCTCTCCCGAGGGCCGCGGCGGAATCTCCGTACATGGAAAGCAGCCTGGCGCTGTGCTTTTCGGCGAAGGACGCGCCGCTCAGACCTATTATCATTGCCACTATGAATACAAGATTCTTCTTCATGGAAAACCCTTTATGCCGCAGACATCAATCGAACCGGGCGCCGAACGCCCGGATTACCGGAGCCGGAACCGGCGCTGCCATCGACACGTTCTGTGACTCCTGAACGTCTCTGCACAGTTAAAATTTCAGGACAATAAAATCAAGAATAAATCCGGGCAGATTAATGCGGCGACGATCCGATAGCAAGCGATTTTTATATGCCGGAGGGCTCTGGCGCACCATGGTTTTCAAATCCCCCCTCAAGGCAGGAAAGCGTGCCTACTTCTACTTCCCGGCCATGACGTGTACATTGGCGTAGCCGGTGGAAGCGTCCAGATAAATCAGCGCGGCGCCGTCATCAAATGCAACGGCATTCAGAGAAGACGGGCTCGGATGCCCGGACGCGAGTCCGTATATTCCGTTTCCGTCTATTTTTATCCACCCGCCGTTATACAGCGATGCCCTGACGGTGGTAAAAACCGTTGAAAACTCATCATAGGTCTCTTCGATCCAGAAAACGCAGAGGCAGCCATTGATGTTCACGCAATCCATACTCTCCAACGGGCTCGTGATTCCGCCCCACTTCAATCCGCCGTTAAAATCGGGAATGCCGTCATAATCGCTGTCATGATAGCCGTCGATCCATTGTCCCGATGCCGTCCGGACATTGATCCTGTTGTAGGAATACCCGGATGGATAATAGTATTCGATCCATGTGACATAGGGCTGTCCCTCATAGGTTTCGATGTCATGATATGACACCGTTCCGGGAGATGTCGTATAAAAATTCATGCCGTAGTAAACCTGCTCCCATGACCCATGTTCGTATCCATTGTACCTGTGAACATTGAGATACTGGCCGTTAATGTATGTAATGTAAATATAGCCTCCGGAAGATTTGACACTGCAGTTCGAACCGGAGATATTTCCGTAATCAGCCTGTGTCCAGACATATGAGGACGTCCCCGGATCATACTTGCAGTACTTCGCCCTGATGATCCCATTGTCATCCCAGACGGCATACAGGGTGCCGTTCAATTCAACGAGGCTCGCTTTTGAAGCGTATGTATACTGGAGCGCAGAGCCCAGGTATATATTGTCGATTGTTTGAACGGTCAGGCTTCCGGATGCGGTATAGGCCACCAGGAGTCCGAAATTCGAAGGAAACAGGGTCAGGCTCGACGCATAGCCCACATAAATGTCATTGATATAATACCATTCGGGATTTGATTCGTTTCCGCCGAACTGCCTGATAGTGATGTACTCGCCTTCGACCCATGCGGCATACAGCGTGCCGTTATAGACCGCGAGGCGGGGGCTGGATGCGGATGCACCGGGATTGCCGTTCATGGTGTAAACGGCATAACCCATGTTGAACGGGTCGAGGGATTTCCATTCCACGCTCATGTCGGCATTTTCGGACGCGTCTCCTATCCACTCGGAGAACATATCATCGCACGATGTCAATGCGAGAGAAAGTGTAATGACAAGAATCGATGTCAGTCTGCGTAGCATCATATATCTATCCGTTTAAACCGGCATGGAATTGGCGCCTGTCGAATCCTGCAATCGCCGCCAGCCATACCTGATCTGATAATCGAGACAAGCTCAATATACTAAAACCTCCTGGCGAATCCAACTGCCACCTGAATGAGGCCCAGGACGGTCATATCCTCACCGTATTCCAGGAGCGGCACATAGGCCGCCGTTATCTGCAGTGAATAGCTCTTGTTCAGGTGAAACCAGAACCCCAGGCCCAGCCGGTGCGCCTGGTGCAGCGTCACCAGAGTTTCATAATCAGGCTGATCGAAAACCGATGACGGCGATGGAATGAACTTGAGCGCGTCAATGCTGAAACCCAGGGATACAAATGGAACAAGGCTGAAAATGCGGGCAAGACGAATGTCGAAGGCCAGGTCGCAGTACAGGGGTATTGACACAAAATAGTCGGTGCGTCGCTTTCCGGAAGGGCCTTCATTGCCAGTGCCCGGGAAAAGCGTCATTCCGAGATCAAGCCCCGCCCTGAAAAACTTGATCTGGTAGTGAAAACCGAAAAGGAATCCCCCGCCGGCCGACACTTCCTCTCCCAGTTTGTCCGACAGGGGGCCTGCGGCCGTGAGCGCGAATTCAATATCGTACCCGCTTGCACGTTTTTGCTCGGGCTCCCTGAAATAATCCCAGTAGCCGGGTTTTTTCGCGCTCAGGGAATTGAATGGCACAACAAGCATTAAAAGTGGGATTGCCAGCGCCGCTAATCTCATTTTTAAAGTATATCCCTGCGGCGGCGAATGTCAATTCTTTTTGGCCGCTACTTCTTCCAGGCGTAGAGCACGAGGCTCTTCGGGAAAAAATAATTGAGAAAGCCCTCAACGCGCCGCATGAAGTTCGAGAAGAGGCCCAGGTAGAGGAACCGGTGATACGCCTTCGTTATGGGATGCTCCGCGTTGTGGAGCCCGACGACGCAGCGGATGATCCACCAGATCGTGTGGAAAGCGTGTTTGTGGCCGACCGCGTATATCTCGAGGCCGCTCGACCGCATGATTTCGGCGAGCTGTCCGGGGTAATAGCGCCGTATATGGCCGCCCGGAGACGTGTAGTATTCGTAGGTGAGAAGATCGTACAGCGCCTCGGAAAACCTCGTGGGCACGGTTATCGCGATCGTGCCGTTTTTTTTCAGGACGCGCGCGAGCTCCCGGCACGCCCGCCTGTCGTCGCGCACATGCTCCATCACCTCTGAGCATATGATCCTGTCGAAGGTGTTGTCCCTGAAGGGAAGGCACAACGCGTCGCCGGTGTGGGCGCAGAAATTGCTGTGGTCCGGGCTGATGCCGGTCTTGTTCATCTCGACCAGAGCGAACCTGGTCTTGCGGGCGCACTCCATGTCCATATCCATGCTGAACACCCGGGCCCGGCGCATGATGAATTCGATCGAATGGCGTCCGAAGCCGCACCCCGCGTCAAGGGCAAGGTCTCCCACCCTCACGCCGAGACGGTCGAAATCAACGGTGAGCATCGATCGCCTCTTCGTATATCCGCACCATCTCTTTGGCCGCGTTCTGCCAGGTGAAGACCTTGAGCACGCGCTCGCGCGCAGCCTTGCCCATGCTTCGCCTTATATCAGGATGGTCGAGAAGGAAATCGATTCCCTCTGCGATCGCTTGGGCGTCCCTCGTTGGCACGAAATATCCCGTCTTCATGTGTTCACCGACAACTTCGGGCAGGGCCCCGCCGGTCGAAGTTATCACCGGCAGCTCGCACGCCATGGCCTCGGCCGCGGGGAATCCGAATCCTTCATATATCGACGGCGACAGCGCGACTTCGGTCTCCGAATAAAGCCTGATGAGCTGTTCGATGGGGATTTTTCCGGTGAAGGTTATCTTGTGGTTGAGCCCGAACTTCGTTATCCACGACGGCACATAATTCCTGTTTGGCGCTCCTCCGTCAACGATGGTGAGGTGAACATCGTGCCTGGTCAGGGTCAGCGATTTCAGGAGATAGCTGATGCCTTTTTTGCGGTCCTCGACATTGCCCACGAAAATCAGGCTGTTCTTTTTCTTCCTGATCCCCTTGAGGGGATAAAAAATGCTCGGGTCCATGCCGTTATAAACGACACTGATCTTTTTATCAGGAACCCCGAACGCGTTGGTGATTTCCCTGGCGGAGTCATACGACACGGTCACTATCCTGTCCATCCTGTTCGAGACGAATTTCTGCATTATGAGCGGATAGTAGAGGACCCTCTTCATCTTGATGCCGAAATCGGACGGATATTCGAACCACGTCGACCGGTCGATCGACAGCGGGTGATGGATCGTCGACACGAACGGCACTCCAAGAAGCTTGATCAGCATGAAGCCGTAACCGAGGCACTGGTTGTCGTGTATGACGTCGAACCGGTGGGTCTTCATCAGCTCCTTCAGCTTCATGAACACCCTGAAAGAAAATGTCTCGATCTCGGGGAAAATCCCCATCTTCGACGAAACGAACTCGTAGAAATTCAGGGGCTGATACGTGGCGAAGGGCTTGTGAGGCTTTATAAAATCGCTCTTCTTGTTGAAATAATTATGGTTCGACAGGCGATGTATGGTAACTCCTTCGACCTCGCGGGGATAGGGCGGCCCCACGATCACGTGGACCTCGTGCCCCTGCCTGACAAATTCCTCGGCGAGGTACATCAGGTAGATGCCCTGCCCCCCGCAGTACGGGTTTCCGCGATAACTCAACAGACAAATCTTCATTGTGAACTCCTGAAACCGGCGATGACGTCGCGATAAACATCCAGGGTGTTTTTCGCGGCCACGGGCCACGCAAAATTGTTCTCGGCCCGAAGCCGTCCCTTTTCGCCCATTTTTTTTCTCAGGCCGGCGTCGTTTAAAAGGCGCATGATCGCGTCGGCGAGCGCGGCCGCGTCCCCCGGCGGCACCAGAATCCCGGTGTCGGCGTCGACGACTTCCTTGAGCGCGCCTGCGGCCGTGGCAACAACCGGCGTTTTACACGCCATCGCTTCCGCAGCGGGCAGGCCGAATCCTTCGTAAAGGGACGACATCACCAGAATCGTTTTACGACTGTACAGGCTGACAAGCGTCCGGTGGTCGACCTTTCCGGTGAACTCGACGCGTTTCTCGACGCCGAATTTCTTCACCAGGCCTGAAGCGTTCTGCTTCTTTTCATCCACCACTGTGAGCCTGACTTTCTCCGGGAGAAGAGAGAGGGCCTCGAAGAGGAAATGCACGCCCTTTTTATGGTCTTCGGTGTTGCCGACGAAAAGGAGGGCGTTCTGCTCGCGCTTCTCTCCCGTGTTCCGGAAAAGGTCGACATCCATCCCGTTGAACACCACCGATATTTTTTTGCGGTCTATTCCGAACGCCCTGCCCAGCTCCTCGACCCCCTCGTACGACGAAGTGATGATCCGGTCGAGCCTTTTGCCGACAAATCTCTGCATTCCAAGCGGATAAAAAAGAAGCGTCGTGAGCTTCCCCCAGAATGTCGTGTCCATCGTAAGGTCGGCGCTGCGGTCGCGGTTCAGCGGATGGTGTATCGTGGACACGACCGGGATGCCGTAGCCTTTCATCGGCAGCAGCCCCCACCCCAGCGTGTTCACGTCGTGGATGATGTCGAAGCGCTTTTTTTTCAGAAGGTCCCGGAGATAAAAAAACGAGCGCATGCTGAAGGTTTCCATCTCGGGAAAAACATGAAACCGCGTGAGCAGATAGTCGACGAAATTCCACGGAGAGAACAGACGCTTCCTTGTCTCGTACGGCATGGACCTGGTCCTGACCATCCAGATGTTCAGGTTCTCCATTTTATGGACAGTGGCCCATTCATCGAGCGGATCGGGATAAGGAGGGCCGACAACGACATCCACCTCGACGCCGAGGCCGGCGAGCTCCCTGCTGAGATAAAACAGGTAAACGCCGAGTCCCCCGCAGAAGGGACTGCCCCGGTATGCGTTCAAAAGGACTCTCATGTACGATCAGGACTCTTCTTTGCCTTTCGGAAGGGTGCTTCTTGTCGTGATGATGGCGATACCGACCCAGAACACTGCGCCGAGCACGACCAGCGAGATGACCGCAGCGGGGATGGCCAGCGCCCAGTAAGCCCTGAGATAAAATCCGTAAACGAGCATCAGGGCAGCCGCAAGAGTCACCGCGCACAGCACGGCCGCTTTGATTTTTGAATAATCGTTTTTTTCAACTATTTCCGGCATAGGTGGCACCACCTTAATCGTTATAATCGTCCAGCCGATCCAGAATCCGATCCCGAGAACGAAAAGCGAGATCAGCAGCAACGGTGCGGCCATGGAATAATACGTCATGACACCGATGGCATTCAGGTCAACGGGGATGGCATGATCGTTTTTTCCGATAAAAATTGCATATATGACAAACGCCAGCAGGAACACTGACAGAAAAACTGCGATGAAACCCCAGATTTTTGCACGCGGCATGATTGACTACCCTGAAAAATTCTCTTTGAATATAAAAATTGTATGCTGATCAAAGATCAAATCAAAGGTGAATATTGTCAACATAATTAATATATATCATTATGTCATTTTAACGGGCCGCGATTACTGAAGCGTAAAGGAGGTCAAAGCTTCACAAAAAAAGGGATCGTTTCTTCGAACTTCCTCGAGGAATATGCGACCAGAAAATCAGGCAGGCAGTAACGATTAAGCACGATGTCCCGGTAATCGACCTCGGCCCCGTTTATGTAGCGCACCGAACCTCCGGCGCAGAGTATTACCGGTATGGCCCCGGCCCAGTCCCAGAGAAAAGACCTTCCCACAAAAGCGATGGTCCGGTTTCTCCTGTTGTCGGCGACAAGCGAAGCCTGGAGTGCGGTCGACCCCAGGTTGCGCACCTTGCCGGGAAAACAGACCCTGTAGCTTTTATGGATTTCGGAAGCGTAGAAAATGTTGGTTTCGGATTCCACGCGAAGATCATGGTCGACCGCCAGCGGGACGTCATTGAGGTATGAATGCGTCCCGTCGCAGTGGAAAAACAAGTCTGAAGCAGGGGAATACACGAAGCCGTAAACGGGCCTGAATCCTTCGAACACGCCGACCGACACGCACCAGATCGGCAGATGCATGCTGAACATCGCGCTGCCGTCTATGGGATCGATCACGATCGAAAGGCTGTCTTCGGTGAAAAGCGATATCGACCTGTCGAAATCCTCCTCATAGACGTAATTCGCGCGCGGGAATCTGCTCTTCAGGTTCTTAAGAAGCATCTCCTGCACCAGATAATCGGCCTCGGTGACGATGGTCGTATCCGCCTTTCTGCGAACGTCGAGGTTCATCTTCTGGTGTTCATGCGCCAGACTGCCCGCATCGCGGACCAATTCCTTGACGATCGTGATATCGCTGCCGGTCAATACGGGCATGTCAGTCCTTCCTTTCCAGCTCCTTTTTGATCATCAGCATGACCTCGTCGGATTCGGGAAAAATTTTACCGAATTCAGCATAAGCCTTTTTGAGCGCATCCCTGCGCTTTGCCGGGTCATTTACCACCTTACTGAAAAAAGCGGATTTCAGCAATAAAATATTTCCCCTCGCCCTGCCGTCCTTCCCTCGTTTGGCTTCGTATGACGCCAGGAATTTTTCGATCGAAGCGCCCCTGCCCCGGTCGATGAAGCATTCGAGGAGTTCGTAATAATACTCCAGGTTGTGGGGATCGAGATCGAGCAGGGCCGCGGCTTCCTCGTGCCATCGGGTTTCTTCCTCGATGTCCAGGGAAAAGCACAGAATTTTTTTCGCGCTTAAAAAATCGACCCTGCCCAGCTCGCGCGCTTTGCGGTAATACGTCAGCGCCTCCGCGGGCCTGTTCATGGCGTCCGCGCTGATCGCCGCAAGCATCGAAGCGTCCGACTTGCTGAGCCTGTCTTTGAATCCGTCAAGGGCCTTCAGCGCGTGCCCGAACGCCTTTGCCTGGTCTCCCGACATGTGATACGCGTAGGCGATGCCGTAATTGCCTTCGGCGTACGAGGGATCCTGCCTGAGGGCGCGCGCGTAGAGTGAAACGGCCTTTGTGTAATTTTTCTGCATGGCCGACACGAGCGCGTACTCGTCAAGCCCGGACCGGTCAAGGCCCTTTCCTTTGTCCGCCAGAGCGAAGGCCTCGCCCGCCAGGCGAAGCAGCTCTTCCCCGCCGACAAACCATGTGTCGCCGTACTGCCGCTGCATCCTGAAATAAAAATCCCCGAGAAGAAAGTGCAGCCGCGCATTGCCCGGTTTTTTCCTGATCAAAGCCCGGAGTATGGCGTCGATCTGGAAATCATACGCATTGTACGGATTGAACGCCTCGGGCGTTATATTGTAATCGTCGAGATCCTGGCCCGGCCCGAGGTCGATGAACGTGAAAGACCGGTGCATCACCGTGGCCGCCGAGAAACCGAGCGCCAGGCTTATTTTTTTTTCTAAACGGGCGGGATCCTCGTTGCGGGGGTCTTTTTCGTCGAGCATCCTGAATGCGGATGCGTATTTTCGGTTCGATATGAAATCATCGACGGCAGCCAGGTCGGCGCCCTTTTGCGAAGGGGCCGCGATCGCGAATGCAAGGACGATGCTCCAGATACCCGACATTATACCCGGACCTCCTCACCCTCTCACCATGCCGTCATAGG
>JAKLIV010000034.1 GCA_022709405.1 Spirochaetota bacterium | reverse complement strand
AGGAGGTCATCGAGTACGTGCGCAACAAGTACGGCGACGATCACGTGAGCCAGATCATCACGTTCAACAAGATGAAGGCCAAGGCCGTCATCAAGGACGTCGCCCGCGCGCTCGACATCCCCTTCGCGCGTTCGAACGAAATCAGCAAGCTCATCGAGGAAGACCGGCTGACTGACGCGCTCAAGAAGTCGAGAGAGTTCCAGGATCTGTATAAAGACGGCGAGGGCAAGAAGCTTGTAGACATTTCGCTGAAACTCGAGGGGCTCTGCCGCTCGGCCGGCAAGCATGCAGCGGGCGTGGTCATATCCAAAGGCCCCCTTACCGATTACGTTCCCCTGTATCGTGACAAGGACGGGAGCATCTCCTCCCAGTACGAGAAGAACACCCTCGAGCAGGCTGGCCTGGTCAAGATGGATTTTCTGGGCCTCAAGAACCTTTCCATCATCGACCGCTGCCTGAAGCTCATAAAGGAAAACCGCGGAGAGACCGTCGACATCAACGACATCCCCCTCGACGATGCCGAGACGTTCAGGCTGCTCCAGCGGGCCGACACCAAGGGCGTGTTCCAGCTTGAAAGCAGCGGCATGCAGAACCTGCTTCGGCGCCTGGGCCCGACCGAATTCGAGGACATTATCGCGATCGTCGCTCTTTACCGGCCGGGGCCGCTCAAGTCGGGCATGGCCGACGATTTCATCGAGCGCAAGCGCAATCCACGCCTCGTGAAATATCCGCATCCTTCTCTTGAGCCGATTCTCAAGGACACGCTCGGCGTCGTCGTGTACCAGGAGCAGGTCATGCTCATCTCGCAGGTCATCGCCGGGTTCACGCTGCCCGAGGCCGACAAGCTCCGCAAGGCCATGGGCAAGAAGAACATGGACATCATCAACGCGCTCGAGGAGAAGTTCCTGACCGGCGCTGAAAAGAAAAAGATCGACCGCGGCCTGGCCGAGAGCCTCTACGACATGATCAAGAAATTCGGGGAGTACGGGTTCAACAAGTCCCACTCGGCGGCGTACGCCCTTGTGACCTACCAGACGGCGTACCTCAAGGCGCACTACACGATCGAATACATGACCGCGCTCATGTCGGCCCAGCCAGACAGGCAGGACGACATCATACAGTACACGAACGACGCCCGCAGTTACGGGATTCAGGTGCTGCCCCCGTCGGTCAAGAGCAGCCATTTCGATTTCACGATCGAGGGCAAATCGATAAGGTTCGGCCTGGGAGCAGTCAAGGGCCTGGGCGAACGCGCCATCGAGACCATCATCGATGCAAGGCTGCGGTCGGGCGGATTCAGTGAGCTCAGGGACTTTTTCGAGCACGTCGACTCGGGCGTGGTGAACAAAGGCGTCCTGGAATCGCTCATCAAGGCCGGGGCGTTCGACTGCCTGCATCCGAACAGGTCCCAGCTGTTCGCTTCGATAGAGACCCTTCTCGACACCTCGCGCAGGCTGCAGGAGGACAGAGCCTCGGGGCAGGGCGATCTTTTCGGTTCCGCCGGCCCGGGCGAAACCGCCGGGCCTTCGCTCGATCTGGTTCCGCGCGAGAAATGGCCCGACAACGAAAAGCTCGCTCACGAAAAAGAGGTGCTCGGCCTGTATGTTTCGGGCCACCCGCTCGCGCGCTACGAGAAAGAGATAAAGATGTTCTCGGGGATTTCGACTGCGGGCCTTTCCGGAAGCGACAGCGGCCGGGACGTTTCGATGATCGGGATCATCTCGAACCTGCAGGTCAGGCGCGCGCAGAAAACCGGCAACCAGTACGCTATCGGTCTTTTCGAAGACCTCGATGGAACGCTCGACGCGATGATATTCGGCAAGACGCTTGAAAAGTACGAGGACCTCATCCGCTCGGGAGAGCCCCTGATGGTGACCGGCACGGTCGAGGCCGAGGGTGAAGCGGTCAAGAAAATCATCGTCAGGGGGGTCAGGAGCCTCAGGGACATACGCCGGGAATCGATCGCCGCGATACATATCAAGCTTGACCCGCTCGGGGTCGACGACACCGTTCTCCAGAAGATGAAATCCGTGCTCCAGCGCCACAAGGGAGAGTGTCCCATCTATTTCCACGTCAAAGAAGACAGGGCCGAAAAAATAATAAAGGCCCACTCCACGTTCAACATCAAGCCGTCGGACAGCCTCGTCAGGGACCTGACCGAGCTGGTCGGGCAGGAGTCGATCCGCTATTCGATGGGGAGGTCAGTGTGAAACCGGAAATCCTCGGCCCTGAAAGCTACCGCGGAGTCATCACTGTCGGCGAGAACGGCGTGGTCGACAGCGGGA
This sequence comes from Spirochaetota bacterium, assembly GCA_022709405.1. Lineage (GTDB taxonomy): Bacteria > Spirochaetota > UBA4802 > UBA4802 > UBA5550 > JAKLIV01. Next base: position 25,330 of record JAKLIV010000034.1, on the reverse strand, counting down.
TGTCCCTGGAAGATTTCGACTCATGCGCCGAAAAGCTCAGGAGGGACCGGAGGATCAAGGGCGTGCTGATCCCGCGCGAATGCCTGAGCAGGAGGATCGCCTGCCTGGCCGACGAGATCGCACGGGATTACCCGGCCGACCGGGTGCTTCACATCATGGTCGTTCTGACGGGGTCGATATTTTTCGCCGCCGACCTGTCAAGAGAGCTGTATGAGCGGGCGGGCATCAACGCCCGGTTCCACCTGATCAAGACCTCGGTCTACGACGACACAATCAAGAAGTCGGGCGAACGCTACCGGGCGGTCAAGCTTGATCTCGAACCGAAAGACATCGAGGGCAGGGACGTGCTCGTCGTCGAGGACATCACCGACCAGGGTTTCACCCTCACCTGGCTCAGGAACTATTTCATTTCCGAAAGGAAGGTCGCGTCGGTGAGGATATGCAGCCTTCTCGACAAGGAGCTCAGGCGTCCGTCGGAAGAGGTCAGGAGGATTCGCGAGCGGCTTCTCGTGGATTATACGGGTTTCAAGATCCCCGACGTGTGGGTTGCCGGGTACGGCGTTGACGCGGCCCAGGAGCTGCGAAACCTTCCCTGCATTGTTTCCATCGACGAGTCCGTTTACAGATAGATGGGCGGGGCCTGGCCCGCATGAAAAACGGTTCAGGAGAACAGCAATGAACAGGCTTTATCTTTCGGGCGGTACGATCATTGACGTTGAGCGAAAGGCATTATTTCAGGGCGATGTCCTGATTGAAGACGGCCTCATCTCGAAGGTGCTCGATGCGGGAGGCGCGCTCCCCGCGGACGCCAACATCCTTGACGTCTCGGGAATGTTCATCTCCCCCGGGTTCATCGAATCCCACATGCATATCGAAAGCAGCATGGTGCCTCCGCTCGAATTCTCCCGCGCGGCTGTCCCGCGCGGCACGACCTGCGCGCTGGTCGATCCCCACGAGATAACGAACGTGTTCGGAGAGAAGGCGATTGAATTCTTCATGGACCAGGCCGACCTCGTGCCCATGGACATGTACATCGGAATCCCCTCGTGCGTGCCCGCGACGAAGCTCGAAAGTTCCGGCGCCGAGATAACCGTTTCGCACATCCGCCGTTTCATGGGTGACAGGAGAATTTACGGGCTCGCCGAGATGATGGACTTTCCCGACATCATCCGCGGTGACGAATCGGTCCGCGGCAAGGTGGACGCCGTGTTCGATTTCGGGAAGATAGTCGACGGCCACTGCCCGGGGCTGTCGGGCGACGCGCTCGTGTCCTATGTCTCGAACGGGAAAAACGACGGGGTGGTGCGCATCATGAACGACCATGAGGCGACCGGCCCCGCCGAGGCGGCCGAAAAGCTCGCGGCCGGGATGTACCTCGCGCTGAGATACGGGAGCGCGGACAAGACCCTCGACGCGATCCTGCCCGACCTGGTCGCCCGGGGAGCCGACCTCTCGCGATGCATGCTCTGTTCCGACGACGTTTCAGCCGCAGAGCTCGGCCGCGACGGGCATGTCGACAGGATCATCCGCCGGGCGCGCGAGATTTTCATGCAGAGCGGCGGAATGCCGGCGCAGGACGCGGCGGTCAGGGCCATCGCTCTGGCTACCGTCAATCCGGCGGGATATCTCTCGCGCTTTCTGGATTTTCATTCGCTGCCGCCGGTCGGTAAAGTCGCCCCGGGCCACAGGGCGAACCTGGCCCTGCTCAGGTCGCTCGATAATATCGAGGTCGAAACCGTTATCCGGGGCGGGGTGATCGTGGCCGAAAGGGGTCGGCTGGTCCAGCGGAAGCCGCGCTACGATTATTCGGCCCTGCTCAAAAGCGTGAATGTCGGGAAAAAAATCGCCCCTGATGACTTCGTAATCGCGGCGCCGGAAAAAACGAAATCCGTCCGGGCCAGGGTCATCGACGTGATCCCCCACAGTCTTCTCACGAAAACGGCGATCGTTGAAATGCCCGCGGTTAACGGCGAGATAAAGGCCGATCCGGAGAGTGACATCGCCAAGATCGCGGTGTTCGAGCGGCATCACGCCACCGGCTCGCGCATGGTCGCGCTTGCGAGGGGCCTGGGGATCAAAAGCAACGCAATAGCCTCGACCGTGGCCCATGACAGCCACAATCTCATAGTGGCCGGAGTCGACGACGAAAGCATGGCCCGGGCCGCGATGTATCTCGTCGAGAACGGGGGAGGTATGGTCGTGGTCCTGGATTCGGGCGACGTCTATTTCCCGCTGCAGATCGGAGGACTCATGTCGACCGCCGACATGGGGGAGGTGGCGAGGCAGTACGGCGCTGTGGTAGAGGCGTCGCGCAAAATAGGGATGGTGCATGAAAACATCTTCATGACCCTGAGTTTCATCTCTCTGCCCGTAATCCCCGAGCTCAAGATCACCGACAGGGGGCTCGTCGACGTAGGTAAATTCGATTTTGTGCCGCTTTTTTCAGCGTAGGTATTTTTGCGGGTTTTGCGCAGCGCCGCCCTTTCTCACCTCGAAGTGAAGGTGCGTCCCGGTGGCCCTGCCAGAGGATCCGACCGAGCCGATGACATCTCCCCTGCCCACGATGTCTCCCTTCCTGATCGCGATGGCCGACAGGTGGCCGTAGCATGTGCGCAGGCCTCCATTGTGCCCGATCACCACGAGGTTCCCGTATCCGTTGCTGTAAAATCCGCACTCGAGCACGGTGCCGTCCGCCGCGGCCTTCACCGGAGTGCCGGCGGGCGCGGCGATGTCGATGCCGCTGTGGAAGACGCCTTTTTCCCCGGTCACGGGATCCACGCGATAGCCGAAATTGCTGGTGAGCTTTCCGGCCGAAGGTAGGTCGAGCATTGAGTCGGAGTCGTCGGGTCCCTGGCTTTTTTTATCGGCTCCGGCAAGCGGATTTTTTCTGCTGATATAGGCCCCGAAAACCCATCCCTCGAGGCCGTCGTTTTTCCTGACGAGTATCCACGGGTATGTGCGCCCGTTCATGGTATCTGTCCTGTCCGATTTTTCGAGCAGGGAGACCTTCTCTCCGAGATCGAGGCGCGATATTGTTTTCGAGCCGGCGCCGGCTCCGGCCCGCATGCGTACTGCTCTGCCGGTTATGTAAGCGGCAAGCGGCTCCTCCGACGCTTTTTCATCCGGATGGCTGTGTGTGACGGGTTCAACGCCCTGTATCCGATCGGGAGCGAGCGGCGAGGTCAGTCTGACGCCGGTTTCCTTTTCGGTGAAGCCGTTGATCCTCTGAAGATATTCATCGAGCCTGAGCAGTATCTCTTTTCTGCGGGAGGCGTCGGCCGTTCTCTGCTCCTCGATCATGGCCGCGTTTTCCCTGATCTGGCCGCCGGTCAGGTCGCCGGGTGAAAGCGGCCCGGGCAGGCACACGAGGCAGATGACAATAAACAACAAAGCCGCCCTCATGCATTCCTCTTATACTGTAACTGTGACCAGCGACTTGATCATTGAGAAGCCCTGGGCTTTTCTGAGGATCTCTCCGTTTTTTGCGGTGGCGACTATGGCGATTTTTTTGTAGTCCTTGAGCACGGTTATGAAAAGCTGGGCCATCGACAGAGCGGTGGTGCCGTCGATCGAACACCGGTCGTCGATGTTGAAAACGACCTTTTCGGCGGGTGTAAAACGTTTCCTGTCGGCGAGCCCTTTGAGCACGGCCAGCGCGATTTTTTTCGACACCGCCAGCTGTGTCTTGTTCGACCAGTTTCCCATGATGTAGAATTCCTTTTCGGCGAGCGAGGAGTGAACTTCAGTGGCCTCGACGATCTGCCCGTCTTCGTAAACCGTTTTGGTATCTATCTTGTAGACGATCGTCGCCGGCGTGTCGTTGTCGCTCATCACGGGCTTCTCGGCCGCTTTTTCGGGGGCGGATTCAGGGGCTTCCGTTCCGGCTGTTTTCTTCCTCGACGAAACCACCTTCAGGAAGTCGTCCACCTGTGAGGTGATCATGTCCGAGGCGGATTCAGCGTCGAGAAGCCTGATCAGGAACAGCCTGTTGAACAGGTCCTTTTTCATTTTCATTTCGTCTATGAACGAGTTAATCGCCTGGTTCTCGGTCCTGAGAAGTTCGAGGATACGGTGGGGATTCGAAGCTATATCCAGTTTCTTTTCAGGCGACCCCGCCCTTGTGATGAGAAGGAAATTCCCCTGGAGATTTTCGAAGTCGGCTCCCCTGGACAGTATGATATAGGATATCAGGAATGTCTTGAGCAGTTTCAATCCGTCAGGATCGGCGTTCCGGTCCTGGCAAATGCTCATGGGAGAATCCATGAGAATGGCTCCGGGGAATCCCTGCTCCTTGATGAAGCGCATCAGCTCGGCCCTGATGAAGGCGGTTTTCCCGGTCCGGGCGAAGGCCTTTCTTATCGCGCCCAGTGAATAGAGGTTGAGGTATTCGGCGGCGATTTCCAGGCCGTGCTTGTTCAGAGCGTGTTTTATGGGGGGAACAATCCTGGTGTTTTCGTTGATCAGGAGAATTTTCTTTGAATAGTTCAATGCCATGGCTTCCGGTGGTCGATGGAAAATGAGGTTACAGGATCGCGTATTTTTTTCAAGAATAATATTTGACTGCCGCAATAATTATATGCGAGTATCGGCGCATGGAAGAAACCTCCTGTATCCTGTGCAGCGGCGGCAAGGCCAGGCCGCTGTTTGCCAAGGCGTCCCGGCAGGGCGATGTTTTTCAACTCAACAGGTGCCGCGTCTGCGGCCTTGAATTCATCTCCCCCAGGCCGACGCGCGACGAGATCGGCGCCTATTACCGTGCCGACTATTTTTCGCGGCGCGATGACCGCGGTTACGACGATTATTTTTCCGAGAGGGTGAGGGCCGAGGTCGAACGGGTCTTCGTGCTGAACCTCCGCGACCTGGGTTTTTTCGAGTTCGAAAAAAGCCTGGATGGCGAGAAAAACGCGCTCGACATCGGGTGCGCCGCCGGTTATTTCGTGTCATACCTCGATGCGAGGGGATGGGATTCCCGCGGGATCGACATTTCAAGGGAGTGCGTCGATGCGGCGAAGACGAGGGGCCTCAGTGTCGATTGCGGGGACTATCTTTCGCAGTCGTATCCGAAAAAATTCAAGCTGATAACCCTGTGGGCGTCGATCGAGCACCTGCACGATCCCCATCTTTTTCTTGAAAAGGCCTGGAAAGACCTGGACGACGGGGGAACTCTTTTCATCTCGACATGCCGCACCGGCGGAATGAACTTCATGCGGCTTTACGGCAGGGACTGGCGTTTCTACAATTTCCCCGAGCACCTGTATTTCTTCTCGCGCCGGACCATGAAGAAAATTCTTGAGAGGGCCGGATTCAGGATGGCCGCTTACAGGACATACGGCAGCGGGTTCGGAAAGCCCGGAACGCCGGCAAGAAGGGCGGCGGATTTCATGGCCAAGAGGATGTACATGGGCGACATGATGCTCGTCGGCGCGCGAAAGGCCCGGTGACCGCAGCATGAATCCCCAAAGGGCCGTTATCGAAAATACGGGGGTATGACATGGATATAGTGAAAAACATACACGAGGTGCGCGAAAAGGTGGGGGCCGCCAGGAGGCAGGGCAAAAGGATCGGTTTTGTGCCCACCATGGGGTACCTGCACGAGGGACACCTGAGCCTGGTCAGGGAGTCGGCGAAATCCACGCAGTACCAGGTCATGAGCATTTTCGTGAACCGCATCCAGTTCAACGACCCGAAAGACTTCGCGTCCTATCCCAAGGACCTGGAGCGGGACTTCGACCTTGCGCGGAGCGCGGGGGTCGACCTCATGTTCGTGCCTGACGAGGGCGAGATGTACCGGGACAACCTGACCTATGTTGACGTCAAGACCCTGACCGACAACCTGTGCGGGGCGCACCGTCCGGGACACTTCAGGGGCGTTTTCACCGTGGTAAGCAAGCTGTTCAATATCGTGCAGCCCGACATATCGGTGTTCGGGCAGAAAGACATCCAGCAGGTCGTCAGTATCCAGAAAATGACCCGAGATCTCGATTTCCCGATAGAGATCGTCATCGCCCCGATAATACGGGAGAATGACGGGCTGGCGATGAGCTCCAGGAACAAGCACCTGAATTCCGACCAGAGGAACAGGGCCCTTTCCATTAATCGGAGTATCAGAAAGGCCGAGAGTATGATCATGGCCGGCGAGCGCCGGGTGCCTGTCATACGGGCTGAAATTGAAAAGGTCCTCATGGAAGGCTCGCCCGAGAGCGTCGATTACATTTCGGCGGTGAGGTTCAGCGATCTTTCACTGTGCGAGACTATCGACGGCAGGTCGGTCATCGCCGTTGCCGCGTTTTTCGGCTCGACCAGGCTCATCGACAACATGATAATCGATTTCGCGAACGGGGGTCCACGGTGCGTTTACTGAAAAAACTGCTGCTGATTGTTTGCATTTCCATCGCCGCCGGTTCGTGCGCCCCTACCGGGCCGCTCACGCCAAACGAAGCCTATTCAAGGCTCAAGCGGGGCGTTGAAAGCAGGGACGGCGGGACTGTCGCCGATATCCTGTCAAAGGAAAGTCTTGGAAAGATCGGCCGGGTTTCCTCGATGTTCGCCGCGATGCCGCCCGAACAGCGGGAGTCCCTGGCCCGCCATTACGGCGTATCGGAAGGCGGGCTTGCCCGGCTTCAGCCAGCGGATTACATGGATATCGTTCTATCCCGGGATGACGACCGGAATTTCCTGCGGCAGGCGTTCTCGAGCCCGCTCCTGAGCATCGACCGTGTGGGGAACAGCGCGTATATACGTTTTCAGAGCGGGATTTCGCTTCTTCTGGTGAGGGAGGGCCCTTACTGGAAGCTCGACATCACTGGATACTAGGCCACCGCGCAGACGTTGAATGAATTCAGCGCCTCTTCTTCTTCCTCGTGTATTTCGAATATGCTGAGAAGATCTGCGACCTTGAAAATGTTTTTTACCGCCGGCTGCACCGAGCAGAACTTGAGTTTTCTCTCGGTGGATTGCAGCTCCTTCATTATTTTCACGAGGAATGAGAGATACAGGCTGTTCACGTGCTTGACCTGGCCGAAATTGAAGAGGAAGTTCTTGTCCTTTTCTTTTTTTATAAGTTTGTTCAGCTCGCCGCTGAATTCGTCGTAAATCTTCATATCAAGCATCTGGGGAGGATATACAATGATGATTTTGTCGATTTTTTTTGTTTCATATTTCATATGTGATCTCCATCCTCATAATATAGTCGAAATTTTCTCCAGCCGTTACCGTCGTAAAATGCCGGCGGATAGCCCCTGTCCGCCGAATTGGCATCCGGGCATTAGATAAACTCGCGTTTTTTTTTTCAAATAAATTTCGTGTTTTGTACGGCAGAATTTAATTATTTCAGGATTAAATCCTCTTTTTTATCGTAATCGTCTTCTCTGCCGTGTTCCCTTCTTTATGATTATGTCTCACAAGCGGTCATTTTTTTTATTTTCAGCAGTATGGTTTTTCTCACTTCATATGACTGTTGATTTCGGCTGCGTGCTGGGCCAGGCTTTCATAGGCCTTGATGACCCGGAACAGTTCGGTCAGCTCCTGTTTGGAGAGGTCCTCGACCCTTTCATGGGCGTCGATAGTCTTCAGGAGATCCATAAGCTCTTTGCGCGACGCCTCGAGGATGTTCCCGTAAGCCATTATCGTTTCGGTCAGGACTTTAAGCTCGCCCCGGGCGAATTCTTTGACGTTTTCGTCGGCCCGGATCCTCCTGTGAAGCTCCTTCATCTCGTTTGCGGTCGCTTCCTTGACCTTCTCGTTGGCGTCGATTATTTTTTCGGCCTCGAGAATTTCCCTGTCGGCCACTGCGGCCAGTTTTTCATATGCTGAAATGATGCTGTTGAGCTCCCGGTTGGATTTCTCGAGCCCGGATATTTCTTTTTTCTGGCTTTCGACCAGCTTCTTCAGCCTGCTGATTTCGTCATGGCATCGGCTCAGGTCGTCGCTCATGAGAACAATCCTCCAGTATCTGCCGTGGCCGGCAAATTCTGGCAATAATAGATCAGATGAAATGAGGTTTGTCAACCGTTAAAAAAAGGAAGTGTCGGTCAGATTGACGATTTTATGCCCGGTATGCATGCCCTTCCGGTCGGCCAGAACCACCGATGTCTCGATCTGACGTTCGGGGATGTTCCAGTACCTCTTTAGCAGATAGTCTTTTTCCTGTTCCGATACCCTGGTAAAGCCGTGTTTTTCGTAAAAGGAGATCGCCCACACGGCTGCGGCCCAGGTGCCGATGAGGACCGGCTTTTCGGCAAGGCCAAGCAGGTGTTTCAGAAGAATGCTTCCCGTTCCCTTGCCGCGATCCAGTGTGCGCACATAGGCGTGGCGTATGAGCGTCACATCCCCTCTGTCCTGGATTCCCATGACGCCGATTATTCTGCCGCCGTGCTCCAGGCACCAGAACTCGACGCCCTCGCCGACCTGTCCCGCGAGTTCGGCTTCGGACATGTACGGGTCGTGCCACCGGTCGTCGGGGATGACTCCCCTGTAGGCGCGCGCCGAGTCGTTGATTATTTCATGGATGGCGTCGAAATCTTTACCGGAACACGGGCGTATCATCGTTCTTTCACTGCTTTCATGATATGGACCGTGAAGGCTATCAGGTCATCCAGGTCGTTTTCGATGACCGATCTCATGATATCGATATCGAGACGCTGATACTGATGGACAAGCGTGTTCCTGAATCCGACCATACCGCGCAGTTTTTTAGCCAGGTCAAAAGGAATAATGCCTTTTTCAGACAGAATCGAAAAACTGTCCCTGCTTTCTTTCGGAAGGCCCAGTTTCAATTTTCTTATGACATGGTTTGCGAGGTCGATAGCCTGTTCGCAGGCCCTCTGTAAATTGATGGCGATGGCGTCCTGCTTCATGTAGTCTTCATGAAAAGGAATGTTTGACGGCATTGAATAGTAATTTCGGACCTGCAGGATGCAGCGTTCAATGCTTTCTTTCTTGTTGAGGATTACATCGGTCATGGCGCAAGTATTTTCCCGCTCTGATATATCTCACTGATGATCCCGGCCCGTTCCTCGGTGAGTTTCTGGTAATATGAGAGCGCATACATCTCGAACTCTTCAAGCGCGCCCCTGTCCGCCACATGAATGGGGCGGCCGGATGACACTACTTCGTTCTGCATGACGGTCGATGCGATGCGCAGGTCGATCATGTCCACATCACTCCCCATGATTTCCGCGATTTCAAAGGCGCAATCCCTCATCCGCTTTTCGTTAGAATCGGGTCTGCTGCCGGGCGGCAGAAGCAGAGCAAGGTCGTAGTCGCTTTCATCTGTCGCATTGCCGTCCGCGCGCGACCCGAAAAGATAAACCGCCTGTATTTCGGGAAAATATCGCAGCACCGTGTCGTTGATGGACCGCATGGGTGTTTTATGATCGGCTTTCATGTCTCATGTATAAGGCTTATGGGGGTTCAGGTCAAGCCCATTTTGGGATGGAAGTGCCTGGATCCCGGTATCCATCCTGTGTTAAAATTTATCCACCCGGGCCAAAAAAGTTTGACTATTCCCGTTGCGTGGTATCTATAATATCGGATCCAGGAAACAACAGGCCTCGCTGCGAAACCGTGGCGGAAATCAAACCGGGGATACGGCATGAAGAAAACGATTTATAAACGGGACGATCTGGGAAAGATCATCACAAAAGACATAAGGACCATGCACAAAAAGGTGCGGTTCAGAAACAGGGAAATCGAAATTGACCGCATTATAAAGATCGGCCGCGACATGGACAACGAAATCTGCATCCTTGACGATCCTCTCGTGTCGAGAAAGCACGCCCTGATCGAGCAGGAGGGCAAGGAGTTCTTCATCACAGACAAGGACAGCACCAACGGGACATTCCTGAACAACAATCCCGTTCCCAGGGACGGGAGGGCCCGGATTAAAAGCGGCGACGTTATAAAGATCGGCAAGACCTGCCTCGAGATAGTTTAAGTGAACAAAAAAGCGGCGTATGGGCCGCTTTTTCATTGTTAACACCAGGACTATTTTTTTGCGCCATCACAACCCGATCTCATAATCGCTTGATCCTGTGCCGTAAATGACCTTCTGGGTCGAGTTGTCGAGAATGATATCGGTGCCGTGCATCGGGATCGAGTATCCCTCGTACCAGTAGTTGCCGATTGCGTATATCGTCATGGGATAAGACGATGTCGCATTTATGACATAATATGCGCATGAATTGAAGTAATTGTTGCCCGGCGATCCTGCGGTGCCCAGGTTCGGTTGTCCGGTTCCTGAGATCAGCACGCCGTTCAGGCTCGAAAAACTGTTCCCGCGTATCGTGGGGCTCGCTCCCGTACATAAAATCGCGCCGTAATCGTATTCGATGTTTCTCGGGAACTCGTTGCCCAGGATGACAGGGTTGCCGTTCATAACCTGTATGCCGACCTGGCCTTCGCCCTGGATCTTGTTGCCGGAGATTATCGTGAATGGGTCTGCGTATTCAATGTTTATCGGGATATGCATGGTGTCCGCGAAGCTGTTTTCATAAATGAAAGTCGAATTAGCGCTCATGATGTAATAACCGTAATCTATGGTGTTGATGTTGTTGCTCCGGGACACGAAGCTCCCTCCGTTGCTGTACACCGCGCCGTACATGCTGTTTTCGAAGGTGTTGTACGACGCGTCAAAATCGTACCCGCTCGCGAAGATTGCGAATGTGAAGGTCGTTCCGCCGGTCAGGTTGGTGAAATCAAAGCCCTGCACCGAGGAGTCCGCACCCATGTTGAAGCATGTATTGTCCGAGTCGATGCTGCCTGACAGTTCGCAGGCTATTATCGTCCCCGATCCATTGCCTCCCGGGTTTCCAATGAGCCTTTGTCCGGTCTGGAGCGTAATGGGGAATGAATCCCCGCTGCCACCTGACCCATAGGTGCCTGGCTGGACCTTTATTGCTGCATTTTCTCCTGCTTTTGAAATGGCCCATGCGATGGTTTTGTAAGGAGTTAGTTCTGATCCGTCGTATGAGTCATCCCCGCTTGCCGCGTCGACATAGCAGGTATACTCATTGATCAGGGAGCTGAGGTCGAAGGTATATGTGGACTCGTCGGAGTCGCTGTTTAAAATGTTTACTGCTGCATCTTCAGTGGTTGCAACGCTTCCCGGGGTAAATTGCACCGAAAAAGTCGTTTTCCCTCCGGCAGCGACCGTGGAGTCCGGGGAGTCCGTGATCGAATACTGCGAACTGCCGCTCAAGAAGGTGCTGGTGATAGTCAGGTTGCTCTGCCCCAGGTTGCGGATGGTGAAGGTCTCGGTTATTGCCGGTCCGTTTATATAGGAGTCCTGATAGTTGAAGGTGGCGCCGCTGGCGATGCTCGTTCCGTGCCAGACCACGTCGATCTCCGGGTTGGCGCTTACCCCGACGCCGGTCACGGCGATGGTGTAGGTCCCCTCGTCGGAATCGTCGCTTTCAATGGTTATCGTGCCCGCGATGTCCCCGAGTGAAAAGGGAACGAAGGACACTGAAAACTCTATGTATTCAGTTTTGGATAGCGTGTGAGGTGTCGTGAATCCGCCCATCGTGCTCTGGCCGGTCGCTTCGTAGTATTCCAGGTTGTTGATGGTCAGGTCGTCGTTCCCGGTGTTCGTGATTCTGAAAATGGCGGTGCCAGTGCCTGAATTCGCCTCAACCGGGCCGATATTATGTATCCCGCCGCTCGCGATCCCGCTTCCGCCGACCTCGACCGTAATTTCCGGTAGTTCCTCGGCCGTGCCAGTGACCGTGAACGCGACTTCTCCCTCGTCAGGGTCGTCGCTCTGTATGATCACCTGCTCGGTGAAGGTGCCTACCGCAGAGGGAGTGAACGTTATGGTCAGGGTCTCTGTCCCGCCTGCTGCGACCGTGAGGGGTGCGGTGTCAATGGTGAAATGACCCGTACCGTATCCTGCATCATTCAATGTAATGCCAAAGATATTGAGCGTCTCGGTGCCGGTATTGGAAATCGTAAAGTCAACGCTGAGGGTGTCGGTAACATTTATGGTTCCGTAATTAAAGTCATCGTTGTTGGCGATGGTCGTCGTGTTCTGCAATATCTCGATGTCAGGGCCCATGCAGGTCCCATCGAGATATACCGTATAGGTCCCCTCGTCCGGGTCGTCAGTGGTTATTTCCAGCCTTGCCGGGTTGCTGCCCGGGATTGAGGGATTAAAGATAACCAGGAACGTGTAAGTGTCGGATGAAGCAATCGTTCCAGTCATGCTCTCGTTGCTGTATGCGGCGTTCATGTCGTCATATATGACAATATCGTATATGTACAGGTCTGCGGCGCCCTGGTTTTCTATAGTGAATGAATACTCGACAGGTGTAAGAAGAGGGGTGTCGGGGAACAAGACGGTTTCCAGGTCCATGACCTCGGACCCCCCGCGGGTCAGGTAAATGTCCCCGGTACCCGCACTGACGCCCGTTCCCGTGACCGTGAACGTGTATTCTCCCTCGTCCGCGTCGTCGCTCGTGACCGTGACTGTGGCCGTGTAATCGCCTTCTGCGGTCGGATTGAATTCAACGGTGAAATCGGCGTCCGCTCCTCCCGCGATCGTCGTATTCATTCCCGGCGAGTAGAACTGGCCTGCGTCAGTGCCGCTCAGCGCCACGTTCGAGACCGAGAGGTCCGCGCCGCCGGTATTTGAAACCGTGAAGACAGCGGTGGTGTTCGAACCGACAGTCTGTTCGCCGAAGTCATAGGACCCGGCGCCGTCGGGGATATGGGCTGCGGCCTGGTAAATTTCTATGTCGCATCCGGACGTGTCAACGCCTGCCCCGGTGAAATATATCTCGTATGCAGCTTCGTCGGTGTCGTTGCTGGTGATGGTCAAAGTGGCGGTGTACGTGCCAACCGTAAGAGGAGAGAAGGACGCTTCGAACGTCGTCTGTTCGCCGCTCGTCACGGTCAGCTCCATTCCCGAAGTATCGAGGGAAAATGCCCCCGCGGCGTCGTCCGATATCGTCGCTCCGCCGATCAGCAGGTCTTCGGCCCCGCGGTTCTCTATGGTGATCGTGCGGGTCCTCGCGGTGCCGATGGATGTATCGGGAATGGCTACTGCCGCGCCGTCGGCGACGCCTGCTGAATTGATCCTCACGTTTATATCGGCCGGCCCGGTCAACAGTTCCGGTCCGTCGGTGAAAGGATTGATGCGGTCGCAGCCGGCTAATATCAGGGCCAGGGTTGCCAGTATGGTTGCAGTCAGGTTGTTGATTTTTGTGGCTTTCATGCTCATCCTTGTCTCCAGATCATCCGCCCGGCATATACGCGCTGGATTCCCTGCGCGGTACATGCCATGCCTGAATATATCAAAAGCTCTTCATCGGCGAAGGGAATCATAACCGGCTGTTAAGGGATCAATGTTATGTTCGGCCATTTTCGGTTCCCGGTCCATTTAATAATATACCAACCAATTCGAAAATCATACACTAAAAAAAGCCCCGGCGAACCGATTATTTCGACTGCCGGCGCACTATGGCGCAGTATCGATCATGCGAAAGTCCAGCCGGACGGCATTGCATCGGGTGATATTCCGGGACATGCCGCCGGCGAACGAGGTATGCCGACTGCCGATGCCGGCGCCCGGTGAGGAATCCCCCCGTTTTTGCGGAAAATCCTGTTTCAAAACCCGCTTTTCGGCGACAAATGAGGGATGCCGTATCGGCGGTATCCAGAGAACCATGCAGGAGGCAGTGTCATGGCGAGCGTACAACTGAACCCCGTGTTTACCGGAATGAGCGGCACCGTCGGCCGTTTCGTGTTCTACCGATGGAATGACAGGACCGTCATGCGGCTCTACGTGGTGCCGCGCAATCCCGATACTCCGGCGCAGAGAGCCAACCGCGGCCTGTTCAGGGACGCGATGAAGGCGTGGCAGGCCCTGGCGGATGACGAGAAAGCGGCCTGGAACCGCAGGGCGTCCAGGCTCGGCATGACCGGCCACAACCTGTTCATATCGCGCTACATGCGCTCGCATGCGGCAGGGCGGGTTGCGGCCCGGGTCGGCGACGGGTGCGCCGCGGTTCCCGCTTCGCCATCCTGCGGCTTGCTGGCTTCTTTTCTTCCTTCCCTCTCCGTCGCCGCCCCGTCGGGGCAGGCATGCAGGGTATTTTCACGTCAGCCGGCGGCCGAATCTCCTCCGTGGGAGTGAGTACGGCCGCGCGCCGGGCGTATTATCCGCATCAGCACCATCCCCGTTTTCATGGCGCACCGCACCGGACCACGGCCCATGTCCCGCGGTCCCGGGTCCGAAGCTGCAATGACTGTCGTGTTTTGCGGCTGTTTCTCAGGCAGGTCTGCACGAGGGTCCCGGATCGATGCGGCCGCCGCCGGGCCAGCGTTCAGATTATATCGCCGTAATACGTCGTCCGGTTCCTGCCGGTCTTCTTGGAGTGGTACAGGGCCTTGTCTGCCATTTCCATGAAAGCCTCTATGTCGCCGGGCTCGAGCTCCGGTATGGTCGCGTATCCCATGGACATGGTCGCCTGTATCGTCTTGTCGTGGTAGTCGATCCTGCACGATTCCATGACCTTCCTCATGCGCTCAAGAAACATGTAGGCATGCTCGTGCGACGTTTCGGGAAGGATGATCGCGAACTCCTCGCCGCCGTAACGGCAGGGGATGTCCACGGACCGGCAGTTCTTCTGAAGCACATCGGCGAGCCCTTTCAGCACCAGGTCGCCGGCCTGGTGGCCGTACGTGTCGTTGATGTTCTTGAAGTGGTCGATGTCGAGCATGGCCAGTGTCAGGCTGCTTTTGTTCCTTTTCGAACGCTGCCATTCCTCGTACAGCCTTTCGCGGTAGTATTTCCTGATGTACAGCCTGGTCAGGCCGTCCCTGATCGCCATTGTATAAAGGTCGGCGTTCTTGATGGCGATGGCCGACTGCGTGGATATGAACTGAAGCACCTGGACGTCGAACCCGGTGAACTCGCCTTCGTTTTTGTTTATCGATTCCACCACGCCGATGATCTCTCCGTTGACGATCAGGGGGACCGCGATAAGGGAGCTCGTGCTTGACTTGGCCTGTTTGTCGGCCCTGTTTGAAAACCGCGGGTCGTTCGCCGCGTCATTTATGATGATCGGTATCCCGTTCGCCCATACGGTGCCTGCCACGCCTTCGCCCATGCTCAGCTTGGTGTCCTTCAGGGCCTCTCCCTCGTCCTCGTTGCCGAGAAAGGCGAATCCCAGCTTGTTGATCTCCTGGTCGACGAGAAGTATGCTGCACGTCTGGCAGTTCAGCAGGCGCTTGACCTGGAACAGTATCCTGTTCAGGACCTCCTTTTTTTCCAGGGAATTAGTGATGATCGTGTTGATTTCGATGAGGTCCGAGAGCCTTCTGTTCTTCTCGATGACATGATCGTATTCGCCGAGCAGCACCTCGTAATCGCCGAGCAGTTTTTCGAGGTTCCGGTTTTTCTCCTCGAGCAGCTGGTTTTCCCTTTCCAGATATTTGATCTGGTCGTTTTTTTCATGCAGGCTCATAATGTGTGTATCCCGTTGATATTGTACCAGTAATCGGCGTGTCCCGGAAACCATTTTTTTCAACCACGCTGACGGGACCGCCTTTTCACGGGGAACGTCTCTCCGGCAATCGTCCGGTGAATCGCTCCCGTAAAAATCCATATAATGTGCATAAAAAGGACGCGGGCGTCAACAGGAGATCATGATTTGCTGGCGTTTTCGGTGATTTCAGAGTTGTTAATGAAATGCGGCGATGAAGAAACCGTGAGAACTCAATCCGGTATCCCCGGTTTTCCTGGCCTGGAATCAAGCGGTTCGCTCTTTTTACGGTGTGCCGATGGATAGTCTTTATTCGTAAGGAGTGATGTCGATCCCCTGCGCCCGGGCCTTTTCCCGGTTCCATTCGCTTTCGTCCTCAGGGGGATTCTGCTGCTCCTCCGGGC
Organism: Spirochaetota bacterium; assembly: GCA_022709405.1. Classification (GTDB taxonomy): domain Bacteria; phylum Spirochaetota; class UBA4802; order UBA4802; family UBA5550; genus JAKLIV01. The sequence continues at coordinate 9,444 of JAKLIV010000034.1, read as the reverse complement.
TTTTACGAAACAGCGTTATCGCCTTTTCGGGGCAGGTCGACACGCAGAGCCCGCATCCGATGCAGCGGTCCCGCATGACGGTGCGCTTCCCTTCGGTGGCGATCGCCTTGACCTGGCAGCGCGTATCGGAGCAAAGTCCGCAGTTTCGGCACAGCGCGTTGTCGATCACCGCGTAATAATGGGCGTTCACCGTGTCCCGCATCCCGAACCGGGCCGCCATGAGCTGCACGCAGCAGCATCCGCAGCAGTTGCAGATGAAGAAATGGCCGCGCTTCGTGTTGCCGGTCATGTGCACGAGTCCCGCATCTTCGGCCATTCTGAGGATATCGAGGGCTTCGGTCTTGGTGATGACCCTGCCCACGAGCGGGTGGTTGTCGAAATACCCTTCCTTTTCGGAGATTGCAAGGCAGACCTCGCGCGGTTTCCTGCATTCCCTGCCAAGCAGTGAGGTCTGCTTCTTGCAGATGCACGGGCTCACCGCGAAAGAGACACAACTGTCGATCAGCGCCGATACACGCTCGTAGGGCATCGCGCTCTGATCGGAGCGGATCTCTTTCTCGATCGGCACCACCTGCATCATGTGCGGCTTGTGCCTGAGAAAATACGGGCCCACTGCTTTGATGTACTTCGCGTGGAGCCTGGCGAATTCCTCGTCGATGAACTTCTGCTGCAGCTCGTACAGACCGAGAATCCAGGCAACGAGGCCGTACTTTCTCTCTGCTCCGGACGGGTCGCATTCGACGAGCCCGCGCTCCCACATCCGGGCGAGTTTCGTCTCGAGCGCGGATTTTTCCAGGCCGGTTCTCTCTGCTATCTCTCGCGCGGTTTCCTTGTTCAGCCTGAGCCGGCAGAACAGCTCCGCCTCGTCGGGCGCGAATAATTTTTTCAGAAGCTCGAGCTCCACGCCGGTTTCGGTGCGCGGAAACCCGTTCGGCAGCGAACCGAGAACGTTCGCCAGCAGTTCATATGCGTCGTTACCCATTATATTATCTCCGGGCCGGCTGTCATTACTGACGGCGATTCTGCGAAGCCTTCAGTTATTGTCAATAATATAAAAAATCCTTGCATTCCTCTCTTTTCCCGTGAATACTTGACAGGTGAGTTCTGAATTCCCGGGAAAATTGAGCTGTCTTCCTGGAACGATTTGGCTGTATTAATACCATGGATCGTAAATCGGGACATATTTTCTGGATCATGCCGTCCGCCGGTTTTTTTTTCATTCTCTGCCTGCTGTCATATATCCAGGTTTTCTCCTCCACCAACGACGAAATCAGCCGGATTTGCGCCGCGCGCTGTTCGGGCTTTACCGACCAGGCGTATGTGCGCTGCATCGAGACATGCGTGAGAACAACGAAAAGGACCCGGCCGGTCGAGGAGAAATCGGTTTCTCAAAGGATGAAGGAATGCGAGGAGATATGCGCGGTGTATGACGGGGTCGACAGGGTGAAATGCCTGCGCCTGTGCCTGGACAAGAATAAAGCGAAATGATAAAATCTAATTATCGATCGTAATTCAAGCAAGAATCCATGAACAATTACAGAGCGGATTATAATATCGTCACTCTGGACAACAGGATCCTGGTGCCCGCCGGAACCGTGCTTTCGGACGAGACCATGGCCCCGCTCGTGTCCGGCTGCGGGGTGGACAGGCGCGCCGGGTTCCTTCTGGATTACAGGACGGTAAGGAGCGATATCGGGGAGTATATGCTTCATGACAGTTACAGCATCGTGTTCAGCGACCCTGCCGTGAGAGAAAGGCTTCTCGGCAAGATGTCCAGGGCGAGCCTTCCTTTCCCGGTGCTCGAGGCCCTGTATTATTTCAGGGAGTATGATTTTTACACCTACCGGCACATTCTGATGGTCTTCGCCCTGACCCTGCTGCTGGCCGAGGGATTGATACATGATGAGGCCTCGATGATCGACGAGATGCTTTCCGCGCCGACCCACGATATCGGCAAGATAAACGTCCCGAACACGATACTCAATAAAAGCACTCCGCTGACGCAGGCCGAGAGAAAAATCCTGCAGCACCATTCCGTGGCCGGGTACGTGCTGCTGTGCCATTTTTTCCAGGATACCGCTAACACAGCCGCGAAGGTTGCAAGGGACCACCATGAGAGAAGGGACGGCTCGGGCTACCCTCTGGGCATCAGGATCGACAACCAGATCGTCGAGCTCGTCATGGTCTCGGATGTCTATGACGCCCTGATATCGCCAAGGCCGTACAGGCCGATGTCGTATAACAAGCGAAGCGCCCTCGAGGAAATCACGAGCATGGCCGAAAGGGGCCTCGTGAACTGGGACATCGTGAAATACCTGATCATCCTCAACAGAAAGGAGCGCTGTCCCCTGAACGAATTCAGGGTCCCGAAAGAGAAAAGGGGATCGCCTCCGGAACACAACATGTACAATGTCATTGCCGACGATGAAACAAGTAACGGGCCCGCGCACAATTAGCATTTGATAAAAAAGGGCCGCCCCATCGGGCCGGCCCTTTTTTTTGTCGACAGTTATCTGAATAACAGTTATTTACCGAGCATGCCTTCTTTGAGGCCGTCATCGGCGGGTTTGGAACCGAGCCAGATGGCGAAGGTGGCTTTTTTGAAATCCAGCCCAGCGATCGTGCCTTTTTCAACGCCGTTGATTTTCACGGAAATTCCCTTGCCGGGAACGTAGATGACATCATAGGTGTTTTTCTCCATGACCTTGGCTGAGAAGAATGCGTTGAATTCCTTGATCTTGGGAAGGAGCGCATTGTATGACGCGCCCGCGTTGTTTTTATAGCCTTCAGACCAGGCGTTCTGAATGGTCTGGCTGTCGACGGTCCGGACGAAGACCATCTTGATAACCATGGGCTCATCTGCTGCGATTATCTGGGCTGCATTGGCCGACTTCGCTTTCAGGTAAAGTCCGCCGGCATAAACTTTTATGAATCCGCCTTTTTTTCTCATGCCCGCGCCGTTCAGCAGCAGGTTCGCTCCCCCGGCATTGTATGAATCGGGAAGGGTTACATCTCCGACGGTTTTGGCCGTCGCATCTGAAACATATGCCAGTGCAAGAACCAGCAGAGACAATAGTAGTTTGCGCATACACAACTCCTTGATTATGATTTTTATTGTATCCTTGAGGGGATGGATATTTATAGTTTTTTTCTGGAACAAAGTCAATCCAAAATTTTGATGTCAAGAAACCGGAAACTTCATTTCGCGTATCCCTGATTCGAATGGGATTCGATATCGCTTGTCTTCAACCGGCATGGCCGGTATCGGGCTGGATGCGTTTTACAGCGCGCCGAACGGCTTCCTGAGGTTCGGACATTTCGAACAGAGTCGGTTCGCGACATCGTCGGCAAGGAACTCTTTTCGCAGTTCGATCATCGGGGCGGCGTTCCATATCTCGGTGAGCGGCTGCAAGCCCGCGTTGCCGAGTACATACCGTCCATTGAAATCAAAGCAGCAGGGGACGACGTCGCCGTTCCAGAGCACGGTCATCGTATCGAAGGGGAACCGGCAGGTAACTGGGCCGGATAGGTCTTCCCGGCCGGAACCTTCCGCCATGGCGTTTATGTCGTCGCACGACCCGTCCCAGGCCGTGAACGTCTTTGGAAGAAATGCGTCGACGCCTTCAAGCGATTCCCAGTATTCCCGCGTCAGGCGCAGGCTCTCCTTGTTCAGGCTGAAATCGATCATCGAGAGGATTATCCTGACCTGGCTTCGCATGGCGGTTTTCATCTTGAGAAACTCGAGCAGGCGCCGCCTGGAGAGTTCATATCCGTCCTTCATCCCCCGTATCCTGAAAAAGCTGTCTTCATCATGTCCGTCAAGAGAGACGTAGAGCATCCGCGGCGCCGAATTCAGGAGCCTTGCCGGCACGTCTCCTTTGAGCATGAATGGGTTGATCGACAGGCCGGTATCGAGCCCCCGGCCGCGCGCATAAATGATGCAGCGGTCGAACTCGGGATGCAGGAGGCTCTCGCCGAAATGGTGCAGCCAGACCAGCCTTCCGCTGCGGTAGTCGGGGTTCACCGAAACCAGCTCGTCGGCGATTTTTTCGAACAGCGCGACATCCATCATGCCCTGCTCCCGGGTCATGTGCCTGGTGCGCGGGCACATGACGCACCGCATCGGGCAGCGGTTGGTAAGCTCGATGTTGAAAATTCCCGGCGGCCGTGAGAGCCTGCTCTGCATGTCGTCTGTTGTATGGGTGTCCATCAAATCGCACCGATTTCCGGTTATCATTCTTTGTTCGGCGGGAGCGGTCTTCGGATGTGTAAAAACCGGCCTCCACTGGAAGGTTCGTCCTCCAGTCCGCATCTGACAAGCATCTTTTATGGGGACCAGGAATCGGATGCAGTCGTCGCTTAATTATTTGATCTGCTATTTCGATCTAACCGGAAGCCCGGAAATTTGCAGCCGTTCCTTGACATCTTTTCAGTGGCGGATAAAATATAATCAGATGGTGTATTTTGTTCAGATTGATAAAAAATGATTAATATGCAATTTTTTGGTTGATTATAATTATAGTATTTTATATAATATATATTATATAAAATACTTAAATAATAAAAATGAGGTGCATGATGGACGTGAAGGAATCCCTTGATCTTCTCAGAAAAGAGATGGATGAGCTGAAAGATTCTTCCAGGAACAAGCTGTCCATGGTGGTTTTTTCAGGCGATATGGACAAGCTGCTCGCCTCTTTCATCATCGCAACCGGGGCCGTTGCAATGGGACTCGATGTCGTCATGTTTTTCACTTTCTGGGCGACCCCAGCGCTCCGCGATAAGAAAAAGAAGGGCAGGGGAAAAGACCTGTTCGGCAAAATGTTCGGTTTCATGCTCCCGAAGGGCGCCTCAAAAGTCGCGCTGTCAAAAATGAACATGGGCGGAATGGGGACCGCGATGATGAAGATGCTGATGAAAAAGAAAAACGTTCAGTCGCTTGACGAGATGATCGCTCTCGCCGGGGAGCTCGGGGTTAAAATATACATCTGCGAAATGTCCATGGACCTCATGGGGTTCAAACCCGATGAGATGATCGATTATCCCGGGGTTGAATTTGTCGGAGTGGCGAAATTCCTTGAAGAGGCGGGTAACAGCAAGATCCAGCTTTTCATCTAGGTATTAATGATTTTTTGATCTTTCCCTCATCGGGATGATTGCCATGATAATTTTGATCGCATGCCCACTGATAGTGAAAGGGATCTGCGGAATTGGCTGAGCTGAGTGGAATGCAAAACTAACTATTTATTGTAATAAGGAGAACACTATGGCTGATGACATTAAAGTTGATGTGACGATGGATCTCAAGGGGATGAAGTGCCCCATGCCGGTGGTGAAGGTGAGCCAGCAGATAAAGAAGATGGCGGTGAACCAGGTGCTGGTAGCCGAGACGACCGATCCGGGCGCTCAGGCGGATTTCCCTTCGTGGGCCAGGAGCAGCGGCAACGAAATAATCAAGACCGAAACCGAAGGGGGTGTTTCAAAATTTTATATTAAAAAGCTCAAATAGGCGCTCTTACCCGTCTTGTGCGTATTGAATCCTTATAAAATATGCAAGGAGTCTGTATGAGGGATACGTTGTATTACTTTATCATGGTTCCGATGGTTTACCTGGCCGCGGCAGTCTTCGTCGCAGGACTGTTTTTTAAATTCATGAATGTCATGTTGTCTCCGCGAATCAAGGGCAGGCTCGGTCTTTTCCCGAGAAGGCTGCCCCGCGCCGCTGGCGTTCTCAAGGACGCGTTCGCGCTGCCGCCTGCGTTCAGGAAGGACAAGGTTTTCTGGGCGCTCATCATCGCCTTCCATGTCGCCTTCGTGCTTCTCGCGCTCGGGCATCTCGAGCTCATCCGGGAGTTCGCCTTTTTGCAGATCATTCCCCACCAGGTTTTTCTCGGCGCGGGGGCGGTGGGGATTGTGCTGATCGCGGCGACCCTGTACTTTCTTTTCAGGAGGTTCAGGACGCCCTGGCGCGAAATATCGGTGCCCGAGGATTTCATCCTCCTGCTCGTGCTTTTCGTGACCATGATTTTCGGAAGCCATATGCACCTCGCGGCCCGATACGGTATCGCGGGATTCGACATCCCCCTCGAGGATTACCGCGCCTATCTCGGAGGCCTGGTATCGTTCAAGCCGGTGATTCCGGACATGATCGCCAATTCGCCGCATTACATCATAATCGTGATCCATATATTCTTTGCGAACCTCTTCATCATGCTGTTTCCCTTCAGCAAGATGATCCATTCGGTTTTCGCGTTTTCCGCACTATCGTTGAAGAGGAAGTGAGCCATGGAAAAAGAAAAAATCAGCGAACTTCGGGGACTCATGAAGACTCGGCTGAACAGGCCGATGCGCTATTATCTTGATCTATGCACCAGGTGCGGCCTGTGTTACGACACGTGCCATGTGTATCAGGGAATCCCGAAAAAGGAATATTCGCCTGTGGGAAGGTCGGAGGTCGTTCGAAGGCTTTTCAAGAAGCACTTCAGGCTTTCGGGCAGGCTCTTTCCTTACTGGGGCGATGCGGCCGCGTTGGATGACGCCGTCATGGATGACGTCTATGAAGCGGCTTTCTCGTGCACCGGATGCAGAAGGTGCATGGTGCACTGCCCGTTCGGCATCGATATACCCCACATACTGTCGATGGCCAAGCTGATGCTTATCGGCAACGGCACCGCTCCGGAGGAGCTGGTCATGCTCGCCGACATGGCGGTCGAGAAGGGAGAGAGCGTCGAGGTGTTCAGGGACGGATTTAAGGAAAACATCAGGAACCTCGAGAAGGACGTGCAGCAGAGGCTCGGGCTTGCCTCGTCGGAGGGGCTCATCCCCATGGAAAAGAAGGGCGCAAACATTCTTTATGTAGGTCTTTCGGGCGCCCATTCGATCGTCCATCCCGCGGTGATATTCAACAGGGCGGGTGAAAACTGGACGCTCAGCTTTTTCGAAGGGGTCAATTTCGGCGCTTTCGCCGGGGACCCGGTCAAGATGGACCTCATAGCAAAAAGGATCATCAACGAGGCCACGGAACTCGGCGTGAAAGAAGTGGTCATGGTGGAATGCGGCACTGCCTACCGGATTTTAAAGTTCCTTACCGGGGAACATCCGTTCAGGGTGAGCAGCATCGTCGAGGTCATACACCGCTATATTTCGGAAGGGAAGATAAAGGTCAGGGGAGGGGCCATATCCGAACCCCTTACCTATCATGACCCCTGCCAGCTCGGAAGAAACGGCGGGATTTTCGACGAGCCCAGGGAAATCCTCGCAATACTGGCCTTGGATTACCGGGAGATGTCGCCTACGAGGGAATATAACTGGTGCTGCGGCGGAGGCGGGGGACTTGTCGCGCTCGATAACGAGCAGTTCAGGATCAAAAGCGGCAAGATCAAAAAGGACCAGATCGCGGCAACGGGAGCGAAAATCGTGGTTTCGGCGTGTGAAAACTGCATCACGCAACTGGGAACGATACAGACCGGTTATGGCCTGGATGTTCAGGTAAGATCGCTAACAGAGCTTGTTTCGGAAAACCTGGATATTTGACGGCCTTAGAACGACGGTCAGGAGGCCAGTCTCTTTTTCATGGACACAAGAAGGTCTTCGGCCTCCTTGTTCTTTCCCTTGAAAATGTACAGCATGCTGAGCCTGGTCGCTTCCTGAATGTTCGGTTTGTCCTTCATTATCTTCGCTTCAAGGTCCCTGATCGCCTTGTCGACGTTTCCGATCTCCCTGAGCTTGTTCTCATAGGTCAGACCGAGCAGGTATTCCTTGAATTTCGCATATTGCGGGATGTTTTCGAGGGCTGTGGTGAGGAATTTAACCGCCTTGTCGTACATTCCCAGGTGGTAGTAGCAGAATCCGTAATATTTGTTGATGAATGAAATGTCGTCCGCGATGTCTTTGATGTTGTCGAGGCACGCAAGCGTGTTCCGGTAATCCTTGAATTCATAGTAAATATAGGCGAGAAGATAGTTGGCCTTGATGTGCTTTCTGTCTGCAGCTACAACAGCATTGAAGTATTTCTGCGCCTCCAGGAGGTTCCTGAAATTGTAGTAGACCAGGCCGGCGTAAAAGTTCCCCTCGAGAAAATCAGGCTGTTCGCCCAGCGATTCGAGGAAAAATTTCAGGGCTGATTCATAGTTGAAATTGTTGTAATGTTCGACCCCGAGGTTCAGCAGCACACGGTGGTTGCGCTCGATTTTAAGCGCCTCCATGTATGACGATATGGCGTTTTTTTTCTGGCCGAGCCGGGAGTAGATTTCACCCATGTTGTTATAGGCTTCGATGAAGCCCGGGTGAATTTCGATCGCACGGGTGTATTCCCTAAGGGCGCTCTCGTATTCCTTCCTGTTTGAAAGATCGAGTGCGGAGTTGTATATGGTTATCGCTTCTTTAGGCACCGATGATGAATGCATGACCGTCCTCTCTTTTCCTGGCCCGCGGGGGCTGTATTAAAATTCCGGATTCTAAAGGGAATATCGGCCTATCGGCTGAACTTAATGAAGAAAAAATCGGACATGACCTGCGCCATGTCCCGGTGATGACCTGTCTGCTGTGAAGGGACCCGGTGCCGGTCAGAGCCTTTTCAGTAGAAATTCGATTTCCTCTTTCGAGTTGGATCCGTCGCTTTCTTTCGTGCTGCTCATGTTCGCAATAAGAGATTCCCTGATTTTATTCATATGTTCTCTTGTGTGGTACAATTCATTTTTTCCAGTCATGGCTACCTGCTTGGCATCACTTTTCCGATCGAGATTATTTTTCCACATTGCGAACACCGTATTGTCATTTCCTGAGCGATGCTGCATCGCTTTGCCGCATAAGGGGCTCCGCATTCGCAGGTCCCCCTGAAACTTTCGAAATAAACGGGGAATTGCAATGTACCCTGGCTCTCTGACACAGAATGACCCGCACTTTTTTCCCGTCAGGAATTATATGGGCCTGAATAATAAAAAGCCCATTTTTCAGGAGCCGCACCTGGTTCAAGGCCTGTTCCTGTCCTGGGCTTTTTTCAATAAAAATTAATTCTGGAATGGTACGCGAATTATTTCTCTTTAACTATTTTGAAGCGCTTTCAAACCGGATGCAATTTCATTTAAGCCCGATGTTTTATGTTTTTTCAGGCTCAATAAGTCATTTTTGATTTTTTTATTTTGGACAATTCAACATCCATGTCAATCATAATATTCCATAATGTTTGTCTCATTAAAAAATTTTTTATCGCAAAGTGCTGAAAATCGATAAATGTATGCGTGATCGGAGTTTTAACCGGTCGCAGCCTTTAATAAGGGAAAGCAATTGACAAAATGCTCCGTTACGTTATTATTACAAAAATAATTATTATGAAAATAATAAAGAAGAAATCCCCGCTGCTGCCCCTGGCGCTGTTTTTTTTTATAATCGCCGGAGACAGCGGGACAACCGGGGCCGAACGACTTGTTTTTCCGGTGATTGCCC
>JAKLIV010000033.1 GCA_022709405.1 Spirochaetota bacterium | reverse complement strand
AATCGATATTGAGCCGGTCAAGGGCGCGCGCGATGCGCAGCTTGTCCTGGAGGGAAAACGAAATCCCCACGGTCTGGGCCCCGTCGCGGAGGGTCGTGTCATATGTGATCAGTTTTTTTTCACCCATGATGAGCTCATCCTTTCCAGAGTGAACCGGCATATTCCCTTCATTTTATGCAGAATGCAAGTAATTTTTTCCTCCCCGGAGTTGCCCTGAAATTCATTTCTGTTTGAAAACTCAACTTATCCACGCTTTCATGGACACTGGCTCCAGGGTCAATCAATCTATTATGTCACTCCCGTGAAAACGGGAGTCCATTGGCTTTTCAAAGATGGATTCACGATTTGCTTCGCTCTCGTGAATGATGAATTTTTTCTCTTGGGTCAGATGACGCTATAAAATATCCTTAATCTTAAAAAACTGGCAAAGGCACGGGGATTTCAATCCCCCGAAATCCCGCCTTTTTAAGCCTATCATGAAAAGTCTTTGACCGCAGGGCGGGTAGCTGATACCACGCGAGAATCGTACACGACCAGGAGGAGCCTTATGAAGCAGTGGTATGAGACGCTGTTCGAAAACTACGCCGATACCTATGACAGGGAATGCTTCGTGCAAGGGACCCCGGGCGAATGCGATTTCATCGAACAGGAGCTCGGTCATGACCGGTCATTGCGCATAATCGACATCGGGTGCGGCACGGGCAGGCACGCGATCGAGCTGAGCAGGCGGGGATATTCAGTGACCGGAATAGACCTGTCGGAATCCCAGCTTGGCAGGGCGCGGGAGAAAGCGGCAAAAGCGGGCCTTACAATCGACTTCAGGCTCCACGATGCGAGGGACCTTCCGTTCAGAGGAGAATTCGACGCCGCCATCATGCTGTGCGAGGGCGGATTTCCCCTGATGGAGACCGACGAGATGAATTACGAGATACTCAGGAATGCAACCGCGTGCCTGAAGAGGCCGGGGCGCTTCATCTTTACCACGCTGAATGGATTGTTTCCCCTGTACCATTCGGTCGAGCAGTTCTGCGCGGCGCAGGGCGGGACCGGAAACGCCACGTACCGGAGCAATACGTTCGACCTGATGACTTTCAGGGACCACAACATCACGTCGATTACCGACGACTCGGGAAAGGCCATGGATATACTGAGCAACGAGCGATACTATGTGCCAAGCGAGATCACCTGGCTGCTGAAAAGCCTGGGATACCGTACGATAGACATCTACGGAGCGAAGCTCGGCGCATATTCACGACAGGACAAGCTGACCACCGAGGACTTTGAAATGCTCGTCATCGCGCAGATGTGATTGACGCAATCATTACGGGGCCAAGTCAGGCAAGGACGGGCCTCTGATAACAAAAAGCCCCTGCGGCTATAGCCAGCGGGGCCTTCTTATTAAAGGTCAGCGTAGTGGTGCAGCCGGCATCACCTGGCACCAAGCCGATACAGATCACCGCCCCTGCTCCGGTAAAACATAATTCAAGTAATTTTCATGGTCCATATGCATCGATTAAGAATCCCCGAATGCGGGGCAGTACCCTGCTATTTCGGTACGTGCACATCGAAAAATACGGATATATTTTTGTTCCATTCATCGATCAGATTCGACCTTTCACTGTTCAGCGAATCAATGGTATTATTTGCCTTTTTCGAAGCCTCGTTTGCTTTGTTGACCGTGTCATTGTACAGATCGACATCTTCCCGGGTCCGTTCCTCGGCCTTTTTGAGATCGAAAGCGTCTTTCATCTTCTCGAACATGTCTTTCTGGATATAATAATCGCTTATGACCTTGATTTTTTCAGTCGCCTCGACTTTGTAGAATTTCAGCATGTCGAGGCAGCTTTTTTTAATGGAATCGTCCTTATCATACATCTTTATCGAACCCAGCTTGTTCATGCCCTCGTTTGCGAACTTGATCAACACCAGCCGGTTCTGTTCCATTCTACCGACATCGCCTTTTTCTATAGCGTCAAGCAGGTACAGCTCCTGCTTGAACGATTTGAAAAAAATCAGGTAAATCGTGTTATAATAATCGGTCACCTCATCGGCCTTGTTCAATTTTTTCGTGATATCAGATTCGTTTTCAATCAGGATGATATTGTTGGCAACGGCATACTGTTTTTCTTTTAAGTTGAATTCCTTTATGATCTCCTGGAATTTCTGGTTCGCTTTTTCCTTGGCGAGAAGATACGCCTCCATGCTGTCATACGATTGCTCGGCTATCTCTTCCATGTCGATGATCTTGGAATACTCTTCTTTCATCATGATTTCGAGTATTTTCAGATATTTGACGACCGCCGCCTTGTAGATGGCTTCGCCGTTATAGGGTTCGATTTTTTCAACGCGCGCAATCGTTTTCTCTATGAGTTTCATCAACGATTTTCTTTTCCTTTCGGTTGCAGAACTGTCCTTTATATGAACCGCGTCCCTCACGTATTCCCACATCTCGATTTGAATCGTGTTCAATTCTTTCGTGAATGTCTCTATATACAGAACGGCCTCGCTTTTCTCCTGGGCGTGAAGCAAAATATCCGGAAATAACAGTATGGACGACAGGATGATGGCTGCTATTCCTATGCATGATTTCACCGATCTCATTATTTACCCCTTGCCGAATTATTTTTTATCTGGTCTTTAATTACGGAATACGCTTCATCAATATAGATATCTTCATTGACCTGTTTTCTCGATTGTTCGTTCATATCGTTTTTATACCTGTCCAGCCGGTACAGGTCGGAATCATAAGCGGTATTCGAAACGGTGAATCCCTGCGACGCATGGATTGTTTTTTTCCCGAGCGTATTCGCCGATTGAGCGAACGAATTCATTTCCCTGATGAAAATGTCGATGTTGAGCGAGATATCTTTTTTGGCAGATGAAAATTTTTTCATTTCATTGTTGAAAACAAGTATCCCGCTGAATCCGCTGTTGTTTGATACGCGCTCCCTGCTCAACCTGCGGAGCTCTTCAACCGGTAATTTGGCTCTTCTTTCAAACCTGACATCCTTTGTAATTTTTCCGGGTTTCAGTGAATATCTCATCGTTTTTTCGGTATCGTACATGACCCCCGAAATGTCCGGCAAACCGATATCGGGCGAGACCCCGTTGAGCTGGTGCGTTTTAAGGGACAGGTTATAATACAGGCTTGTCGTTGTTAACACGTAATCGGCATGATTTTTACCGACCGTACCTTTCGCGATTTTTTCCATATCGGCAACCAGGGGAAGAAGCACCTGCGAACTCGCCTTGCCGAACGTTGGGCTGCCCACGATCACCGCACGATTGTAATCCTTCATTGCCCCTGCGAAAAACTCCGAGGCTGATGCGCTCTGGCCATTGACCATGACTACGAATGGTCCGTCATAAACGGTTCCCCTGCTCGGGTCCTTGATGATCAACGGCCTGCCCCCCCTGGAATCCTGGATAAACAGGGGGCCTTCATCGATAAAAATACCCGCAAGCTGCATTGCCTCGATCAGCGATCCTCCGCTGTTATCCCTCAGGTCGAGGATGACCCCTTCGACATGTTCGTTTTTCAGTTTCATGATTTCAATGGCCACATCGTTGGCGCTCGAGGGCGCCCCGGGCCTGTCCCATTCCATGTAAAAGGCCGGCAGGCAGATATATCCGATTTTTCTCTCGCCCTTCAATATGAAGCTGTTTATTACATTTTTTTCTATCTCGATTTTTTCTTTTACCAGGGTTGCTTTCACGACCCTTCCGTTTGTTTTCACGGCAGTTATGACCACGGTATCGGTTTTGGCATTATTGATCAGACCATCCAGGCCTCCTGGTGAAAGATCTTCAATGTACAGTATTTTATCCCCCTCGAGCGGAAACCTGATTTCGGTGATTATATCATCCTTGTTCAGCTTTCCTGACTTCCACGCGGGCCCGCCCGGTACAAGCCTGTCAATCCTGACCTCCCCTGTCATACTGGTCCTGAAAAAAACCCCGTATGATAATCCCCTGGACGAAAGCCCGGTCTCGAAGTTCATTTTATCTTTAAGCGACAGATACCTGCTGTGGGGATCGTACCTCATTGCTATTGCATCCAGGAAGAGTGCCGACATGAGGTTCTCAAAACCCCCCGGGGGATTTAAGATGTTTCCAATGATATTCTTTTCTCGCTTTTCAACCAATGCCCGCATGGCGGGTTCTTCCGAGATAAATAACTCACGGTAGTCTTTCAGTTGATGATCGTTGTACATTTTATGAAAAAAGTATTTGAGTATCTTGTATTTGACATATTTATTCCATCTTCTTTTCAACTCACTCTCATTCTCAGGAAATTTTGGTCTGTCATCCAGATCGATGGTTTCCTGAATTTTATAATCCAGTTCTCCCCTGATCGTATCAGAAATTATCCGTTCCGCATTCTCGAGCCTGTCATGAAAACATTGAATGGCCCTTGCAAAAAAAGGAATTTTTTTGCCGCTCCTCAGGCCGGAAAAATCGATTTTTACCGAAAACAGTTCTTCAACATCGGACCGGGTAAAAATGATCCTCAGCGGGTCGAGGCTGTCGATAAAAATATTCTGAATCTCCGCCGCGACCCTCTCATCAAGGGGCAGGTCCTGGTAGTGGAATTTATGCATGATGTTCAGGAGATTGATCGTTTTTTCGGACAGACTGTCCGCTTTGACTTCGGCGTTGCCTGCGGCAATGATAATCGCGAGAATGAAAAACAGGTACCGTGATGTGCGTGGCATTTGATTGCGCCTCAGGTTCGATGAGATAACGCCTGACCGGGAAACAACACGCGTTGCCGATGGCGGTTTAATAGTACAAAGAAACTCTCACGCCCTCCAAATACTGTCAATAATAATGTTGGATTACTTTTGCCCGCTACCGGAATAATCCGGAAATTCTCTTTTATGCGACAATGCATACTCAAACGGCGGATATCTTATCCCTTCTTAATAACTCCCTGCTGAAAAGCCCGGGATACCGTACGATAGACATCTACGGAGCGAAGCTCGGCGCATATTCACGACAGGACAAGCTGACCACCGAGGACTTTGAAATGCTCGTCATCGCGCAGATGTGACAGCATTTTATATTTTTTTGCCAATATAGAAAGCATATCCATAGAACTGTTTATATTTTGAATACAGTTCCGCCTCATAATTCATATTTGCGATAAACGCCTCAACGGTTTTGTTTCCAGTATATTTTTCTAAAAGTGCTTTTCCTGCCGCTTCTCGCGGAATAAAATAATTTTCCGTCCAGCATTTTTCAGGCAATGTAAATACGGCAACAGGAATATATCCCGATTTTTGCATTATTAGAATATTATGCCCAATTGTGCTTATTTCAGGAACAGCATCAATCCACCACTTTTCAATTTCAGCAGGGCGTTCATCGGTAAACCATGACTCATATGTTACGGCAAGATAGCCGTTTTTTTTTAGGAAGTCCTTCCAATAGTTCAATCCTTTTTCGAAACCAATATTGGCAATAGCCCCTTCAGACCATATAAGGTCAAATTCTTCTTTTTGGAAAGAAATATTGTCCATTGAGTCAACAATGCCATTTACTCTTTCCTGGAGATTTAATTTTTTGGCATTATCGTTAAAAGAATCAATAAAATCAGGGAAAAAATCTACACCAATAATATTCCCGGTGAGATTTTGTGCGAGAACCATTGTTTGCCCGCCAGTTCCACAGCCCAGATCTGCAACCCTTAAAGTTTTATTAAGATTATCCAGAAAACTTAATGCCTTAATAGTCATGTCAGGGCTACCAGGCCCCTGCCGATCCAATCCTGCATGTAATTCACAAATTAAGCTTAAGTCAAAATCGTGAATTGATGTTTGTTCATTTTCCATTTTTTATTCCTCAATTACGTATAGTATATATACTGTCCAATGTTGATTTTTAGGAACTTCCGTCGCCGAAACCCGTTGCACGAAACACAAGAGATTTTAGTTATCAGAAGGGGTTCCACCCCTTCACCCCGGCTTCATATCAGTTTGTGTCGTAAAAAACATTTAGGCAACCAGGGTTCAGCGCGGCAACTGAGCGAAGCCGAAGTGCCCCGACAGCTGTCGAAGCGCAGGCAACCCGGATGATTAACCAGGAATTGTCAGGTGTGCAAGTCTTTTTTAAAATTTGAAACGCGAAAGGGCCGATCACCAAGTGCAGTCACAGGGCCGGCCTTCTCTGGGCCTGAAAGATTCCCTTGATCTCTTCTCCGCCTTGGATGAGGGTCTCGACCCTGGCGACAATCTGTTCTTTTTCATTCTGTCTCCTCATGATTCTCGTATAACGTTCGGCCAGACCGGTTTGAATCTGACCGAACGAATTGATGTTACAGAAAAAACACCGGGGCCTCGTTACTTAAACTCCTTGTTGTTGTAGATATAGGCATTGTCAAACCGGTCGAGGTACTCATCGAGGGCTTCGAGTCCCATGAGTCCGTCATCGGCATCGATGGGCCTGTCGAGGCCGAAGTTCAATTTTGATCTGACCGTTTCGAGCCTCCGGTAGTCAGGTAGGCACGCCTTGATTGCCGAGAGGTATTCATTCAGAAGGTCGCGGTATTGCGGCGAGAATTTTTCGCAGTGACGTTTGCACGCAGCGTTATAATCTCTTCTATCCTTCTCATACTCCTTCGGTTTACCGCCCTCAGATCCAAACTGCGCTGAGAGTCTTTTCCAGATGGGGGAAATCTCCTTTTCTCTCGCTTCATCGGCCTTTTTGTCAAGCGCCTCGAATTTTTCATCGAAGCCTTTCAGACGGGCGTTTATCTTCTCGTTGAGCGAAAGCTGTTCCTGGATCAGGTTCGAGTTCGATCCGGCATTTTTCACCGCATCCTGGTATTTCTGGTCTTTCTGCTGTTTTTTGTCCGCGTCAGCGGCCTGCGACTGGGCCCAGGCGAGCCTTTCCTCTTTGGTCATGTTTTTGACTTTTCCCGTATCATCCGACGAAAGGCCGTATTCGCGCAACAGCTTCTCGCGCATGGCCTTTTTTTCTTCTTTAGTCATCTTCCCTTTCTTTCCTGACGAGGTGTCGGCGCCTTCTGGCGGGGCAATTATACTTGATGCGACCTTATCCCTGTTGGCCTCTGCGTACGCTTCGGATTCCTTCTTTCTCTCACGGATCTCGGCGGAAAGCCTTTTTTCGATGTCCCTGACCGATTTTTCGAAAGAGGAAACTTTTTCCTCTGAAACGCCGCAGCAGGTTGAGGGAACTGCCGGCATCTGGCTCATGTAGGCCTCAGGCGATGTTTTAGCATAGGAAAAACTGGCGGCACCAAGGATTAACAGCGTCAACAGAACATTCTTCATAGTTCGTCCCCCTGCGATTTATAGTGATTTCTATTACGATAAGACACTAATATACCATATACTGTCTTCAGGTCAAGTTATATCGAGAATCCACGATAATTTTGCATCAGCAAAAATCCCTCACCAAAACCAGGGGTTTTGACCAAAGGGCAAAAAGTGGAAGTGCGGGACCCTTTCGGATTTTTTTCGATACAGCGGACCAATGGTCACACGGCGGCCCAGCCCTTTATTATGCGGTTTTGGCATATAAGAATTTCCGCCGCCGAAATCCGTTGAACGGGATACAATGGAGAGTGGGATGTGTGCAGGCCGGCCTTTTTGAAACATCCTGTTTCATGCCGGCAGGCGAATATCGACCAGTCGGGACGCGGGTTCAACCCCTTCACCCCGGTTTCGTATCAGTTTGTGCCGTAAAAAACATATAGGCAACCAGGGTTCGGTGCGGGGACTGAGCGAAGCCGAAGTGCACCGACAGCTGTCGAAGCGCAGGCAACCCGGATGATTAACCAGGAGCGGTCAGGAGCGCAAAGCTTTTTTAAAATTTGTATCCCGCATAACGTCGAGTGGTCATCCTTCAACCAGGAGATACCTGGTCACCATGTCTTCCAATTCCGCAAGCAGTCTGTCACCCTCAAAATCCTCTTCCATGAACCTGATGCGGTGAATGATTTCCTCGCTGATCCGGTAAAGGAGAATAGCCGCCGCCTCGATGTCCTTGGCGCGTACATGGACCCTGTAGGCATTCAACAGTGATGTCATGGCGACAATGATTTTCTGTTCTTCTTCCCGGTTTATATCTTCGATCTCCCTGTCAAGCAGCACCATTGCCATGAATTCCCGGTGCAGCGACGGGTTGATCGTATGTGAATCGTAGAGCGCCTTTATCATGGAATGTATAAGCTTTTTCCCTTCCTGGTAGTTGGCGGTTGTGTTGTCCTGCACCTGTATTTTGTATGAATTGAGGACCTTTTCGGTGCTGGTCGCGTAGAAATTCCTGACGATTTCAACCAGCAGTTCCTTTTTGTTGTTGAAATAGCCGTAGAAACTTCCGGTCGCTACCCCTGCCCGGGCAGCTATTTCCAGGGCATTTGTTCTGTGGTACCCCTTTTCTGCGAATAAGGCCTCTGCGGCATCGATGATCTTCTTTCTTGTTTCCCTGGCACGATTCTGTACCGGAGTCCTGGCCTTGTTCTTCTGGACTGACATCACCTTCCTCATGCGATTATTATCCGATTAAAAAATCGATAAATCAAGCAAAAAATGAAATTTATTTCATATTTAACTTGACAATGTGAAATAAATTTCATATTTATTATTCATTACAAAACTTAAAACAGGAATTATTGTTATGATCAAGAAAATGTGCTGCATCTCATTATTATTGCTGCTGATTTCTTTTTCTTTCTCCCCGGCTAAAAGCGTATCCCCTAAGCCGGGCATGCAAGCGGCCGTATCTTATCAATTCACCAGGATCGATAAGGTATTTAATAGTCAGGGGGATGCTTTAAAGGCCTGGCTTTACCTGCCGGTCGGAGTTTCAAAGCCGCCCTTGGTGGTCATGGCTCACGGGTTCGGCGGTCAACGATGGATGCGTCTCCCGGCCTACGCCGAACATTTTGCACGGATGGGGATGGCGGTCTTTCTTTTCGATTACCGCGGCTTCAACGACAGCGAAGGCGAGCCCCGCAACTACATCAACCCCTCACGTCACCTGGAGGACTGGGACGCGGCCATTGCATTCGTGAAGACCCTCGATTCTGTTGACGGAAAACGGATGGCCCTGTGGGGCACCTCATTCAGCGGCGGTCACGTCATTGTCGAGGCTGCGAAACATCCGGAAGTGCGGGCAGTCGTTTCGCAGGTCCCCTTCACCGACGGAATATCGACAGAATGGAATTACTTCGTAACCGATCCATCGTTTTCGCTCAGGGGCTTATACCATGGCCTGGCGGATGTATTCGTCTCCCTCTTTACCAGTGGTCGCCACCATGTTCGCATAGTCGGAAGGCCGGGCGAAAATTTCGCAATGATGTGTCAGCCTGATAGCATGGCGGGGCTGATGAAACTGCTGGGGCCTGGAATCGATGAAAAGGATTTTGAAAAGGACAATTACTGCCCGGGGAACATCGTCTTCACGCTGGGTCTTTACCGGCCGATCGGCTATGCCGAAGAGGTCGCCTGCCCGACGCTGGTAATCGGCGCTGAAAAAGATACCCTGTTCCCGCCGACCGGACCGAAGAAGATGGCGGACCGCATGAAGAAGGCAACGTATATAAGCATGCCCATGAACCATTTCGATCCGTATGTCGGAGAGCCGTTTGAAAAGCTGGTCAGGGTAATGGGCGATTTCCTGCAGACCAATTTAAAATGATGAAAGACTGATTACCGGTAACTCAATATAACATCATGGAGAAGAACATCATGAAATATTATGACGGGAAAACAATACTGGTCACCGGGGCGTACGGTGGATTCGGACGCCAGTTCATCGCGCAACTCCTGGGTTCCGGGGCCTTGCTGATACTGTCCGATGTCGCGGTAAGGGATATCGCCGATGTCCTGGGCCCGGATCTGGCAAGGAAACTGCCCGCAGACTGGAAGAACAGGATCATCGCCGAAATTCCCGCCGATTTATCGACCGGGGACGGCTGCCGGGAACTCTACGATCGCTGCATGAAAACCGGCAGGGAGATCGACATCATCATTCATAATGCCGGTATCGCTTTCGTGGGAACTTTCATGGACATACCCGCGGAATCGTGCGAAAAGGTGCTTTCCATTAACCTGACGGCAGTTATGCGGCTCAACAAGCTCTTCGTTCCCGGGATGATCAAACGGGGTTCGGGACAGTTGCTGTACGTATCATCGGTGGCCGGGTTTGTCTCGACGCCGTTTGCCATCCCCTATACCGTGTCGAAATTCGGGGTGCGTTCCCTTGCCATGGCGCTCCACGGTGAAATAAAAAAAAGCGGGGTCAAAACATCCATCGTGTATCCCTTCTGGGCCAGGACGCCCATCATGAAGAGCCAACGGTTCGGCGATCCCCCGACCAGGACCATGCCGGATTTTTTCGCGTCAGATCCGGAATTCGTGGTCCGCAGGGCGCTGAAGGGTGCGGCCCGGAATGTGCTGCATATTTGCCCGGGATTCTTCGCGACATTCATGTGGTATGCCGTCCGGTTCTGGCCCATAATCGCCGAACAGCGGTCAATGCGGGAAGAGTTGATAAATAATTAATCATCTTCCTGGATCAGGTTGCGCAGGGTCATCTGCTCACGGTAACTCGCGGGAGTGTTGCCGGCCATTTTTTTAAACAAGCGGTGGAAATGGGTCAGGTTTTGGTATATAGGAATTTCCTCTGCCCAAACCCGTTGCACGGGACACAATGCATTTTACTTGTGCTGAGCCTGTCGAAGTAACCGAACCAGTCGGTCACTGAGCCTCGTCGAAGTGCAGGCAACCCGGATGATTAGCCAGGAACGGTCAGGTGCGTAAAGCTTTTTTCAAATTTTCTGCAACTGAAAAATCCTTCGAAGAAAAAAGTACCGGACTCATAGTTCTGGCCACACAAGAAGCCCGGAATGGGCGAGGCGCAATTTAAAAAAGCATTTCATCCCGGGAATCATGTTTCATAGTGTCATAAACAGCACAATACCGGAGAAAGAACCATGAATTACATTTTTCAAAGACATGTTTTACTGCTACTGGCGGCGCTGCTGGCTTTCGGAGCCTGTGACGAAGACAGCGGGAACAATAGCGGAGCAGGCGGATACAGGCTTCTCGACGAGGGACCGGCCGGCGGCCTGATATTCTATATCAATCCGAATCCTGTCACCTGGAAATACCTCGAGGCTGCCCCTGCTTCCTCGGAATCATCAGGTATTATCTGGGGAAAACATGAAACATTTCTGGGCGGGACCGGAAGCGATATCGGAACCGGCGCCGGTAATACGGCGCTGATCGTGAACTTGATGAATACCGAGCCGGCAGTTACGAACACGGCCGCCCAGGTCTGCAATTCCCTTTCGATCAACGGTTATGACGACTGGTTTTTGCCATCGCTCAACGAGCTCGAGGAGATGTGCTGGGTCTTCGAGGGTAAAAGATGGGACCCCTTGACTGAAACGACCGTATATAATCCCGACTTCGTTGAATCTGTCGGCAGTTTCAATACCGTAGGAGCCTACTGGAGCTCGACCGAGGTTGATGCCTTTTGCACGCGATATGTCCAGTTCGAAAATGGATATATGGGTTGGGATGGAGCCAAGGATTCGCTGAGCGCAGGCGGATACGTCCGGGCGATCCGGGCCTTCTAATACTGAAAGCAATGGAATCCTTATGGAGGAACCGGCCAGGAGATTCAGACGCTTCAACGGACGGCTGGAAAGCTTGGATACAAGGAACTTCCATGGCCAGAACCCGTTGCACGGGACACAATGAGGAGGGGATACCGGAAGGGGCTTCGCCCCTTCACCCCACTTGTGGAAGAGTTTCTCCTAACCCGAATGTGCAACTATTGACAAAAAGGCCCCGCGGGCAATACCCGCGGGGCCTTTCTCGCTTTCTTAACTCAGGTGATCAGCGGGAGAACTGCGACATGAATTCCCATGACATTTCAGTCACGTCGATGTCGTCCCTGCCGTAGAGATTGTTGTGGTTGCCGCCGTCCAGCGTGCACAGCTCGACGACGCTTCCGTCTTCGCATGAGGTGTATTTTTTGCAGTAGCTCGAACCGTAATATACGGTTTCGGGCGTTCCCGAGCATCCGTCGGTATTGGCCCAGCTCAAAAGGCTGTCGGGGGCCGAAATATAGGCCTCATCCTCGAAAGCGATGGTCCCGCCCTTATAAGAGATAGTGCTGTCCGCTGATCCATGGAACTGGAGCACCGGAACCGGATAGGAGGGAATCTCGTCGGGCACGAGCACCGGCATCGACTTCGGCGTTATTGCTGCAAACACTTCAGCCGCCTCGCGGCCGCACCTGTGCGCGAGACCCGCGCCGTTCGAATGCCCGTGGGCGTACACTCTGCGTTCGTCGATAGAGCAGCGGCCCGAAAGCTCGGTCACGATGTCCCTGGCCAGGCCCACATCATCAAGGCCCTTGTTCTCGGCTGCGCCGCAGCATGCTTCGCCAGCGTTCCAGCTGTGCAGGCCGGCCGTTCCGTATCCCTCGGGATACGCGGCGATGAAGTTCTCGCGTTCCGCGAGGACGAGAAAACCGTCCGTATCCATCTGATTGAGCGCGGTATCCATGTAGCCGTGGAACACGAGCAGCAGAGGCACGTCTTCAGCGCCGCTGTATCCTGAAGGAACATATACGTATACCGTGCGCTTGATTTTATTTTTGGTAAGGTATATTATCCAGCTGCCAGGCTGCAGCGGCCCGTTCGGGGCCTGCGTCCAATCCGATTCGTCGCACCCAAAAATTCCAAGAGAGATGAACAAAAGAATCGAGGCTAATAATCTCCCACTTTTCATAATCCACTCCTGCAAATGTTATAATCTTAAAAACACTGACCGTCCGGACGATATTTTTCTATAATTTTAGTCAATGCACCAATCATAATCTGATTGGGTATGGGCGGATTCTGATTAATGGCGATAAGATGAGTGCGGTATACAGTTCAGTCAGCGGAGTGTAAAATACGTATGCAGTAACCGCAATCATATCACTCTATTTCAGAGTCTCACATAACGTCATTCGGATACAATAATTATTGCCTTAAAACACCGTTCGACAGGTATTTATCATTATATGGCCGGGCCTCTCGCCTGTTCTGTTCATCGAAAATTTTAGTGAAATGACGCACCGTTCATTCCCCGAGAGACACCGTTCATTCCGGACCCGTTGACGGAGCGGTGTTAATATCCTATGTTAAGTATTGATTACGGTTTTGCGGGATCCGGCCTTTCAGCTTTCAAGAGGAGATTCCCTGTTTGTCGGCAATCAATCCTGCATACGATATTTAACAATGCAGTTAACGTTGCACATGTAAAACTGGGCCAGTCGGGCATGATATCCGGTTCAGCGAAGATGGAAGCATCAACCTCATGCCGGGAAAGAGGACGCGCTTATCAACTTCAGCTTGACAGGGGCGGGTATTCGGCTATTCACTATAATCGCATAAGCGGCTTTTCTTTGATCAACGGGGAGGTTCTTGATGAAGCATGAGAATAACGCCACATTGTGGATTCGCAGGATTTTCGCTGTCGCCATTTTTTCGCTCATGATGGTTTTCGGCTGCGATGACGAAAAGCGGTCACATCCCTCCGGCGACAGCATTCAATCCGAGTTCTGCAGCTGCGCCCCTGTCGCCGATACCGGAACGTTTTATACATACGCGCAGGGCCTTATCGATGCCGCAGGGGCGACCCTCGGCATGGACCTCAAAAACCGTGAAACCACCGGGTCCCTTGCAAACGCCCGGCTCATAGCCGACGACGACTGCGCCATGGGACTTGTGCATGAGGACACTTTCAGCTATCTTCTCGATAAATCAAGGAACGAGGCGGATCCTCAAGACTCGATAACGGCATCGAAGCTCAGGGTCATAATGGCTGCTTACGACGACCAGCTCCACTTTCTCATCAACACCGCCAATGTAACCGACACAGACGCAGACGGATCGATCACTCCCGGAGACCTTGAAGGCAGAATCGTCTGGGTCGGGCCCGAGGATTCGGATACGTATATAACGTCGACATATGTGCTTGAATCTTACGGCCTCGACGGATCCAACTGCACCCTGGACACCGCGACAGCCACGCCCGAACTCGCCATCGCCGGAGTGCAGGCCGGCGCCATTGACGCCATGTTCATGCTGAGCAGCGTGCCCTTCGCCCCTCTCGCTTCTGAAGACCTTACCGACGCCCCCATACAGCTTGTGCGGTGCGGTCTCAAAAACGGCGGCAGCTCCGACATCTATGCAGAAACCGGCATACTTTCTTCTTCAGCGTATCCCTTCCAGACCGAAACGGTCGACGGGAATCTCAAGGTAAAAACCCTGGTCGTGGTTTCAGACGAATTCGACACGTCGAATCTTCAGTCCTTCTACGACTACCTGGCCGAAAAAAAGGATCTGTTCCAGGAGTATTACGACCTCGACTGGGCTTCATACAGCCTGAGCTTCTCCGAAAGCTACCTTTCGCGCAACCCCGTCATATGGGATTTCAAGGCCGCCGAAATAATATCCGGTTACGAATATGACGACCTGCACGCAAACCTGTACACCGGGCCCGAAGGGCTGAACGACGAAAAGATCGCGGCCGACATCGGTCCCTTCATCGAGCCGGATTTCGGGTACGCAATGACAGCGGTAAGCAGCACCGGTTCGGGACAGAACGCGATCAGCATCCTGTGGGGTGATGCGGCCATGGCCTTCGTCCAGGACGATGTTTTCGATTACCTGTCGGCCCAGGAGGATTCATACGAGGCGATGAAGTCGGTAAAGATGAGAAAGCTCATGCCGCTGTACCTTGAGGACGCGCTTGTCCTGGTAAACCGCGCGGCCGAAATCGACGAGATCGCCGACCTGGGAGG
The DNA here is from genome assembly GCA_022709405.1 of Spirochaetota bacterium. Classification (GTDB taxonomy): domain Bacteria; phylum Spirochaetota; class UBA4802; order UBA4802; family UBA5550; genus JAKLIV01. Next base: position 13,088 of record JAKLIV010000033.1, on the reverse strand, counting down.
CAAGAACGTGTGCCTGAGCGAAAAGACCTCGGGCGCGTTCATCACCGGGATCAGGATAATGAAATCGTACGGCTTTGACATGACCAACGCCCCAAATTACGATTTCGCGAGCCCCGCTGATGCCGTGCTGGGGGTGGTGGCCGGAACATACGACGCGGCGGTCCTGGTCGACGCCAGGCCCTCGTCCATCCTCACGACACTGACCGCCGAACAGGCGGCGCTGGTCAAGCTCATACCTGCGAAGATGAAGTCCGGCGGCTATGAAAACAGCACCTATTACGATTACGCAACAGGAACGATACCGCAGGCCGCATATCCCTTCTTGATCGACTCAGCCGAGGGTATCGCGGACAACATTCAGGTAATGGCGCTGCTTGTCCTGAGCGGGGCTGCCGACGATACCCCGGCGTACAACTTCATCGACAGCATTTATACTGAGAACGCATCCGGGACCTTTACATTGGCCACGGGCTGGGACGAGGTCACCCCTGAAGCGGGCGGGGCCTATTTCAGGCGCAACCCGTACGGCTGGAGCCGGGCCGCAGCCGGTTTTTACTCCGCGGAAATATCCGAGTAAGGCGAAAGGAGCACCGTTATGAAAAAGATAAACATTCTGCTGGCAGCGCTGCTTTTTATTGCGGGATGCGACGAAAGCAACAAGGAAGACAGCAAACCGTACAACCTGCGCCTCGAAAGAATAAAGGCCATAAGCGAGGCCTATATCGGGTTCCCCATGAACGTGAGGATGACCGTTTCCTCCGACAGGGAGGCCGAAAGCGTCCCGTACACTCTTTTGCTCATAAACAAGGGCGATTACGATTCCGGCTCCGAGGAGCCCAGGTACCTGTCCCTGGGCGAATTCGAATCCATAGGCCCCGTCAAGGAAGGCACATACGACTACGCAATCCAGGCCGTGATACCCGATGAAGACGGCCAGTCAGGCGAATACTACCTCGTGGGCCTCATAGACCCAACGGGCGATGTTGACGGAGACGGGGGAAAGCTCGAAAACACCGAGATACTCACCGATCCCGATTCCTACGACACGGTCAATCTCGACCCCTCGCACAAGGACGAAACCGATTTTTCGATCAGCGAGATAAACCTGACCAGCGCATCCACCAGCGACAGATCGGCCAACGACGTGTTCGTGATCCGCGACACCGACAGGGTCGAGGCCCCGGTAATCACCGGCAGCGTGACCGTAAAGACCCTGGGACTCAACCCGCAGCTCAACGTGCCGGTCGCCGTGTACCTCATGAAAGAAACCGAGTCGGGCAGGGAGCTTGTCCCCGGAAAGCTGTGGGACAGCGAGCTCCAGGGCTATGTGAATAAATATTACATAGCGGAGCTGGTACCGGAAACGCCGTCGGTCGTGCACTTTTCAATGAGCTTCCCGCTCGGCACCAGGAGCTACCTCAAGGAGGCCGGGACCTCCGCGCTGTACCTCACCGTGGTCGTGGACCCGGACAACCGTTTCGGCGAGCCGACGATCGCTGACGTGGTGAACGGCGAGACGAACAACATGCAGAAGAGCTACGTCACTGTGGTGTATGACGACGCAGGCGCAGGCTCAGGCGGCGAGACCACGACCGAAGCGAGTATAGACACCAATACCCCGGTCGGCCAGTGGTTCGACAAGGCGTCGGTCCCGACGGAAATGCTGGGCAGAACAGGCGCTGCCACAGTTCAGGTCGATGACTACATTTTCGTGTTTGGCGGCATGGATTCGAGCGGCAACGTTCTGGACTCCATCCTGGCCTATGACATTGCCAACGATACCTGGCACGACGCCACAGCCGAAAGTGAAAGCTCAGACAGACTATCCATACCGCGGTTCGGCAGCGCCGCGGTATATTGCAACGGTTATATATATGTGATCGGCGGCAGGGACGCGGCAGGCAATACCCTGAACACCATTGAGGGTTTCGCTGCATATTCTTATGAGGGTTATACTATATGGAATTGTGGAGTGGAAAGCATGACTCTCAATCACGGCAGATACGGGCATACGGCAGTTGCAACTGATGGGCCGGAAAACGGTTATATATATGTGATCGGCGGGGTCGGGGCAGAGAGGTCGGTCGAATATATCAGAACAAGGATGAATGAGGTCCCGGATATCGAGGAAATCGGCGAGCTTCCGTCCCTGAACCAGGGCCGGTCCTTTCACGGGTCAGAGATATGCTTTCAAACAGATGCGGCTGACAGCGCCAATGACCGGGCCCTCATCGTCGTCGCAGGCGGCATACAGAACGGGGCGTCCACCGGATCGATCGAAACCCTGGACCTTGAACGATATGATAATCCTTATTATGAGGAATATCCCGAATATTATGAGCCATCATCATACCGGCCTTCGGCAACCGCCACCTGGCAGGCTTCAAGCGCCCGCATCGAAACGACCCTGGCCTCGATGTCGACCGCGAGCCTCAAGCTCGCATCAGACAGCGCCGAGCAGGTCATGTACCTCTTCGGCGGCCAGAAGGTGTATAACAGGACCGAAACGAGCTGCCCCTCGGGCGGGGATTTCGCGCTCTCTGACTGCACGCAGACCAATCGGCAGGCGAGCGAGCCGCAATCGACCGTATGGAGATACAATCCCTTCAGCGACACGCTCGAGAGGGTGAACGCGCTGCCACACGGCCCGCGCGCGTGGGGCTCCATGGCAACATATACCGACCCGAACGGGAACAACTACGCCTACGTCATCGGCGGCACCGATACCGGCGACGGCGCCGACGCATATGACGAGCCCGGCGCGCCCAGCGCGGCGGACGTCCCCCTGTCGGCCGCCTGCTACGGGTTCGAGGAAGAGTACGATCCCGACGCGCCCCCGACGTCGGCGACCAAGGCGAACTATCCCACTGAAAGAATACACTTCCAGTTTGAAAACGACATGTACGGCGGCAAGTCCGACATCGTCGGCGCAGGGCTCAACTACTATTTCTGCAGCAAGTTCACGCTGCCGGGATACAAGCTCGACTGCCAGTCGGGCCTGGTGGTCGACCTGTTCAGCAAGCGCTTCGTGCCCTTCAGCACCGACATACGCGCCTATCACTACATCAATACCGAATACGACGATCTTCTGCAGGTGAAGATCATGCTCCTGGAAGACCCCGCGGTCCTCTTCCAGGACATCGGCACGGACGTGAAAATTTCTCTGTCCGATTTCAAGGACGTGATCGCGATCGCGATAAAGAAAAACAACATGAAGAACATCGCCGAGGAGCTCGACAAGGACCCGGACAAGAGAAAAGAGCCCAACCTGATGAACCCGGAGATCTTCGAATACCAGTGCAGCCTGTTCGAAAAGCTGCGCGTACCCACGCAGCACAGGATCGGCCCCTTCTTCGGTCTGTTCATTGTCCTCAAGTGGGACGCCGGGTTCAAGGCCGGCTGGGATTTCTCGATCGGGTTCGAGAAGGGCACCCAGACCGTGCTCGGCGTCGGCGACGTCGACTACAACCGGGCGTACATAAAGCCGTCCACGTACGGATCGGTGTACGGGTTCCTTTCCGCGGGCGTGAGCGCCGGCTCTGTGCTGACCCTCGGCATCGACGCGGATTTCGACATCATACGAATCGACATCGAGGTCATCCTCGCCAACAATTTCAAGCTGAATTCGGAGACCGACCCCGCGCTCTTCGCGACGAACAGGTCGGTCGGATGGACCGGCAAGCTCTCTCTGGTCAAGGGCGGGGTCACCGCCTACGTGGAATTCATGCTGCCCGGGATATGCAACAAGAAAAAGTGGGGCATCACCTGGTACTATCCCTGCCTGAAGCGCGAAAGAAAGACGCTGCCCTGGCCCAACATCACCTTCTGCGCGTACGCGATCACGCTGTGGGACATGCATTATGCGTTCGGCGATTTTGCAGACTGGGAGCAGTATGACGGCACGATCAATCTGGACAACGATCCCGACATACGGCCAGGCTTCGAACTGCTTGAAAACTCGAACGAGTTATACTGGGGATTCTGAGGGTATCGGTGAGTTTATTGACAGCCGGAAACAATTTCAGAAAAGCGTTGATTGCCATACCTGCCGTCCTTGTGACGGCAGGTATCGTTCTTTTCGCCTTATACAGCGCTCCCGAAATCACGTGGAAGAACAACGCGGGCCAGATGTACCGGCTCGAGATGGACTCCAGGGTAAGCATGTATTACCAGGGAAAGTCCGCCGATATCGCGAGCAGGCTCAATGCGGTGCTCAATTTCAAGATCACCCAGGTCTCTAACGAAGCAATCAACGCCACCATGCAGCTCTCGGAAATCTATTTCTCGCATAACGAAGTCAGGAACCCCGCGTACGAACAGATGCTCGGCGCCCCGTTCCAGGTAAAGTTCGCGAAGAACGGAGAGGTGCAGGGGTACTCGTTCAACTTCATCGGGCGCGGCGACGACAAATATTTCAGGGGCATCGTGTCCTCGCTGGCGTGCGTCATGAAAAAATCCTTCTTCGGCAGGTGGTCGAACAGCGAAAAGGACGAGTACGGGACCTATGCCGCCGCATATTCATCCGGCGGCGACGGGAGCGTAATCCGCAAGACCAAAAAAAAATACACCGAATCCGATTACAACAGCGAGGAATTCCCGGGGAACACGGAGATTTCTGTCGTCAAGTCAGGTGCCCGGTTCGAGTTTGCGAAGGAGAGCTCATGGGTGAAGGAGCTGGATTCGTTTGAATTGATCCGGTTCCTGACGAACGGCAAGAAGACGATGGACGCGGTCAAGAAGGTCAATCTCGTCCTCGCGGATTTCAAACCTGACGCGAGCCTTGCCGTGTGGGGCGGCGGGATGTTTCCCGGATTCAGGACACTGTATGAAAGCTGGGGCGACGAGTGCGCGGGATGCAGGGACAAGGAGTATTCATACGAATACCTCATCGAACGGGAGACGATGAAACAGTTTATCAAGGGAGACACCATTGAAGGCGTCCTTGCCGGAATCGTCCGCGCCAACGGCGACGATCAAAGGCTCGCGAGAAAGCTCAAGTTTTTCATCATGCTGTATCCCGACATGGTGAAAAAAATTTACGACAATACCCTGCGAAAAAGATACACGAACAGCGTGCTTGCGGTGATCATGCAGGCAATGACCGAGGCTGGAAACGACAACGCCCAGGACTACCTGAGAAAGGTCGCGCTCGACACGAAAATCGGTAAAACCGTGAACCTGATGAGCACGGTGAATATCGGTTCCCTCAAGGAGCCCTCGCCTGAAACCCTCGAGACCCTGAAACAGCTGTACGGCTCGCGCGACGGCAAAATGGACGCGATGATATCAAATTCGTCGATCCTTTCACTCGGGCGAATCGCCTCCTCGCTGAAAGGCCAGGAGGGCGGCGGGAAAGGCCAGAAAGAGATAGGCGAATACATCATCGGCCAGCTCGAGGCGAACAGCGGCGACCCGAACATCGCGGCTTCATGCGTGGCCGCCCTTGGCACGATCGGAGACAGCGAGTACTTCGACACGGTGAAATCGTATTTAGGCAGCGAATCCGGCTTTGTCAGGGCCTCTGCCGTAACGGCCATGACGAATTTCGAGAACGAAGACGTCCCGGAAATCCTGCGCGACCAGTTCGAATCCGAAAAGGACGGGATGGTAAAGGAAACGATCATCGAGGGCCTGACGAAATTTCCGGCAGACGAGGATTCGATTGACCTGATCAAGGAGAGCCTGCCCGGGGAAAAAAACGATAAGGTCAGGAACGTGATGCTGCGCTATCTTTCCGGTGCCAGGGACCAGGATCCTGAAATCGTGAAAGTGCTCAAAAACGCGCTGAAAACCGAACGATCGAATCCCAACCGGGACATCATTTTCAAGGCGATATATTCGAAGAAGGGTAAGGATATAGAATAAGGCCCCTCTGTTGACTCATGCCATAAATCCGGTACAATAAAAAAATCTGATCAGCCATGAAATAATCAGAATCTTACTTGCACTTTATTTCAATGAATTCAGAATATGAACAAGCTACTGAAAGTCGAACGCCGTTCGGCTGCAACAATATTATCCATGTAGAGGTGCCAATATGTCATACGAAACAAGGGTTGAAGACGGAATAATCATTTTCACTTTCAATAATCCCAAAGTCAACGCAATCGACATGAACACCATCAGAGGAATCGCAGAGGCGCTCGATAAACTCGAAAAGGACGAATCGCTGAAAGGCCTGATACTCACCGGAACCGGCAGGTTCTTTTCGGGCGGATTCTGCCTGAAGACCTTTACCACGTTCAGCAAAATTCCGGATGTCACCGAGTGGTTCAAGTTCGAGGAGGACACGCTCCTGAGGCTGTTCACGTGCAAAAAACCGGTCATCGCCGCAATAAACGGCACGACTACGGCAGCGGGCATGATCTACGCGATGGCAGCCGATTACCGGATAGCGGCCGACAATCCCAAGATCAAGGTCGGCATGACCGAGATCAAGATCGGCCTGAGCCTCTCGCCGGCCATGGGCAACATCATGCGCTTCGGCCTCGACACGGACAGGAACTACCGCGACATCATCATGAAGGGCGAGCTGGTCAGCCCGGCTTTCTGCGTCGAACGCGGGATTTTCGACGAGCTGACCGCGGCCGAGGAGCTCATCGGCAAGGCCAAGGCAAAAGTGGCGGCGCTTTACGACACGCTCCTTCATCCGTTCACCGATCTCAAGTCGCTTCAGAAAAGGGAGATGGCCGCTCTGATCAAAAAGGAGCTCGCCGAGTACGACTGGAACATGATCGGCGCTGTTTTCATGGATGAAAGGATCAAGAAGTTCCTTGGCATGGTTCTGGCTTCGATTTCCTGATAAATCAACGGCCGGGGATTCGAACCGAAAATACGTTCTCACTACCGCGCGTAAAGGTGAACTCGCCTCCGAGCTGGCCCGCCAGGGTTTCTATCATGAGAAGACCGAAACCGGCTGATCTTTTTAGATCAAAATCGGGGGATGGCCCGGGGCCATTGTCGGAAACGGAAAAAACCGTTTCGCCATCGTTCGTTTGTAAAGATATCTTGATCATACCGGCCTGATTCCCGGGAAACGCGTATTTCAGCGCATTGGTAAGGAGTTCGTTGACGATGAGACCCCATGCGGTGGCGTCTCTCGTGTTCACATTCATCGATGAATACTGCTCCTCGATCCTGATCGCCCCCTTTTCTTTCTGATATATGTCGACCAGCGACCCGACGATCTGCTTCAGGTATTCCCCCAGTTCGACCTCGTTCACTATCTCCGATTTGAACATGAGACCGTAAAGTGCTGCCAGGGAATTTATCCGCCATTTAATTCCTTCAAGAACCGCTTTGACTTCCGATGATTTGGAGCCGCCTGTCTCCAGATCGATGATATGCATGATCATCGAAAGATTGTTCTTGATGCGGTGCTGAAGCTCCTTCAGGAGAGAATGCCTTTCCTCAGCCATTTTTTCAAGGGCCCTTTCAGACGCCTTGCGGTCCGTGATATCAATCAGGAAACCCCTGAGCCCCGCTATCCGGCCGTTATGATGCACGGCCGCGGTTCGTACAAGGACCGGGAACGTACTGCCGTCTTTTCTCCGAGCCGTATACTCGTTCAGGGTCGACATCTCTCCGCGCTTTATTTTTTCGATGTTGGCGATCGCCATTTTGCGATCCTCCGGGGTGACTATTTCAAGAATATTCAGGCCTCTGTCCACGTCATCCATGCTGTAGCCGAATTGCTCGAACGAGGCCTGGTTCACGAATTGCACCCTGCCGCCCGCATCGGTTTCAAACACCGTTTCCGGAAGAAGCATGACAAGATCCCGGAACCTTTCTTCGCTCTGCCTGATCGCGTTCTCCGCCTGTTTGAGCGAAGTGATGTCAATGAGCGATGCGATGCTTTCGGTGGTTCCGGGAATCATGGACACGCTCATATAAAAATAAGGATTATTTCCTGTCCTTGTTTTCCCCGTAAATTCATAGTACCGCGGCACAGTATCGTCGCCTTCCCTTCTCTTATAGTGATAAGTTTTCATCCGCGCGATATCTTCATCGCTTACAAATGCGGTCCAGCGCATCCGTCCCTCGATATCCTCCCGGGAATACTCCATCACTTTCGCAAAATTTGTATTTGCCAGAAGGACGGTGGTATCCTCTGCAATGATGATATTCGCCGTTGCCGTGTTTTCAAAGATGGTCCGGTATCGCTCCTCGCTCTGCATCAGCGATTCGATCGTGCGCTTCTGCTCGGTGATGTCCTGGCCGGTGCCGATCATCCTGATGACCCTGCCTTCCTCGTTTATGATCGGTTCGGCAAGCCCGTGAATCCAGCGTACTTCGCCGTCGCTGAGCCTCCTGAGTTGATACTCCAAGTCAAACATCGCTTTTTTTTCGAAAATCTGCTCCCTGATGTACTGCATCATTTTTTCCGGTTCAACGATTAGTTTTAATACGCTCAGTGCGTCCCTCGGGTATGTCTCGTCGATACCTGCAATTTCATCGAAGGCGGGAGAGCTGCGCCACCAGTGGGTCGATATGTCCGTCCCGGGCATTTCAAGGATAAAGGAGCAGACCTTCCCAATCTTTTGTGATCGGTTCAGGAAATATTCGTTTTCGCGAAGGCGGTCCAGAGCATTTTTATGCTCGACGAGGAGCTTTTCAAGCTCCTCGTTCGTGCTTATGAGCTGCTCCATGGTAGCCTGAAGCTCCTCGTTCGTCGCTTCGAGCTCCTCGTTGGTCGCGTTGAGTTCGTCGTTCGTCGCTTTCAGCTTGATGTTCTTGGATTCGAGTTCACTGCTTTTTACCTCGTCAAGCAGATAAGCTTCATGCAGCTTGAACGCCATTTTTATTGATGCAAGGAGCACGGTTTCACCGGAATTTTTGACGACGTATCCGAATGAGGTTATTTTTTCGGTCTTTTCGACAATTCCGGGTTCGGTATGACTCGAGAGGAAAAGGATGGGAATGTTTCTTTTCAGTAATATCCGCTCTCCAGCCCGGGTGCCGTCGATGCCAGGGCCGAGGTCTATATCCATGAGGATGATGTCGATCTCCTCCGATCCAAGCGCGATCTCAACCGCTTCCTCTCCGGTGGACGCAGTGATTACAGCATATCCGTTTTTTTCGAGCATCCGCGATTCCGCAATTGCGGTTACCTGGTCGTCTTCGACAAGGAGGATCGTCTTTCTGCCTTTTTTCTCCATAATACACGGGATAGAGGTAATGCCATTATTAATAGATCAATACATGTCCGTACAGGCACAATTATAGCTTACACTGAACTCATTGTAAAGATAAAATAACTATCAAAATTTCATACAACGAATGACCGCCGATTAATACGGTCCCGCAAAAAAAAGGCCGACCTTTATCCAGGTCGGCCGATTGATTCATGCGCGAAGTCCATTACTGGATTTTATTGGATCTTCTCCATATTTTCTGTTTCTCAGCCGCCTTGATGAGCTCGTCACGAAAATCAGGGTGGGCGATGCCAATCAGCTTTTCGGTCCTCATCCACTGGGAATCCAGCTTGAGTGTGACACATCCGTATTCCGTGGCGATAAACTGCGGCATCTGGCGCGGAATGGTCACGATCGTGCCCGGCTTGAAGAAGGGCTGTATGCGCGAAACCACCGTTCCGTCGCGCAGGGTATAGGTCGACGGGAGGCAGATAAAGCTTTTCCCTCCTTTCGATCGGTATGCGCCCAGAACGAAATCCTGCATTCCTCCGTTTCCCGAGATCTGCTCGAACCCGTTCGATTCGGCGTTCACCTGCCCGTTCAGGTCGACCTCGATGGCCTGGTTGATAGAAACGAAATTGTCGATGCTCTTTATTACTTCATAGTCGTTGATGTAACCGACATTGTACGATGCCAGTGCGGGATTGTTGTGTATCCAGTCATACAGCTTGCGGTTCCCCAGCGCGAAGGTATAGGCCGTCTTGAAACGGTCCGTGCTCTTCAGGGAGTTGTTCATGCGGCCTGACATGTACATCTCGTAATAGGCATCCACCAGCATTTCAGTATGCCCTCCGAGGTTTTTCAGGTCGCTCTCGGCGATCATGTGGCCCAGAACATTCGGCATGCCGCCGATACCGAGCTGGATGCAGCATCCGTCATGAATATGCTTGAAAACGTGTTCGGCGATCTTCTTTTCGATATCGGTCGCTTCGATCGCGGGGAGTTCGAATATCGGCTCATTTGCTCCCTCCACGACATAGTCAACCTGGGAAATATGAATCGATTCGCGGGCTCCTCCGAGTCCGCGGGGGATATTGGAATTGGTCTCCACGATAACCTTCTTCGCCATGCACCAGCTGAGCATGCAGGCGTTGGATATCGCAAAATTGAAATAACCGTTTTCATCCATGGGAGCGGCCCTGAGGATATGGACATCCTGAAGCCGCAAACCGGTTTTAACCGGGTCATATTCCGGACCGTAATGGTGCGCGCATCCCCAGTCCGTCTCTCCGAAAACGATTGAACAGTAGTGAACCTTGTCCGGGAACTGCATTTTCATGAGCCTGGTCAAAAGCGAAAAGTGCCAGTCGACATAGGTGAACGATTTCCCCTCCGGGTCCTGCGTAACCACCTCGGGAACGGGCGGAATCGTGACCGCACCGCCGACAAGCACGTCCTTGAGCTCATCTTTCCTTTTTGCCAGCGCCTTGTCGCAGGCCATCGGCCTTCCATTGAAGAATCCATAGGTCACCCAATCACCCGGTTTGATGCATTTGACCGCTTCGTCAGCCGTGCAAAGCTTGTCCTTGTACTGCCGGGCGATATCCTTCTTCGATGAATATGTCATGTCATATGCCATGGTTTTTATCCTCCTTTGTACCGATGTTCCTGTCCTGAATCCCTTCCAGAAAGTACACGGTTACTTCATTTTCATCGCAAAGCGCTCGTTTAATCCTGCACAAGCGCCGCTATCAATAAATTTTCTCCGAATTTAAGAACCGGCTTGAGATACGGGCTTATCCCGTCCCTGCCCCACTTGTTCTGCTCGACCTGCACGATACCCCAGAACGAGCCCCATACGAAATCAGTTGTATGAGGCACATCCACCTTCCTGAACAGGCCTCTGGCTACCGCGGCCGACACGATCGACTGTCCGGCGATGAAGCATTTTCCGCCTATTTCCCTTATCTTCTCGACCGCAACCCCGCTCATTCCGGCGTTCATTCCCACCTGCTGGAATATGACGAACAGCCTGAAGAGATCAGGGTCGGATTCAAACGTGTCGTAATATACATTATACACGTCGCGTATGATTTTTTTCCCGGATTTATATTTTTCGGATTCGACCGCCGTGCGGATCGCGTCGAGTTTGTCGGCAAGGGAAATAATCAGGGGTTCGATCAGGGCCGCGAAAAGCTCGTCCTTGGTCCTGAAGTACTGGTAAATAGTCGGCTTGGTGATGCCGGCCCCGGCAGCTATGTCGTCCATGGTGGCGCCCGTATAGCTCTTTTCGAGCATGACTTTCAGCGCTGCCTGGAGAATTTCGCCGGTCCTCCGGTTTTTTTCCCTCCGGATCCTGTCGGTTACTGCTGGTTTTCTGTGCATGACTGCATTGCCGCCGCTATAGGGATAAATTGAAATCGCATGGATAATTGTCAATATTTATTTAACCTATAGTTAAATAATTTTACCATGAGTAAAATACTGAATGGATTCAGTGGCAGATCTTTCCGGGAAGACGGATGTCGCAACGAATCAAAAATCGAACCTGTTCCGGTAGGTGCATTTCCTGCACAGCTCCTCGGCAGCCGACCTCTCCGAGAAGCCCCGGATTATTGTCAATGCCCTGTCGGAGCCGATGATATCGGCGAACGGCCTGTCATGAATGTTGCCGAGATTCATTATTCCCTGCCCGTCCAGGCAGCAGGGGACCACGGTCCCGTCGACGAGCACCGCAGCCTGCTGCCTCAATCCGTAGCAGAAACCGGCGGTGCTGCCGCAGGGAGAATTCAGGTCGGGCCAGAGGAATTTCTCCGCACGGCTCAGGTAGATGCGGTCAACGAGTTTTATCCCCTTGCCCGAGGCCGATTTTTCACGTTCGGCCACGGACACGCCGAAATAATTTTCCATGCGGCTGATTATGAACTCATTCAGCTCCCTTTCCCCTCCCCCTGAAAGGTTCCAGAGCTTGAATTCGATGATGATACCATTTTTTCCGGCGGCCTCCATCGCGAACGAAAAAATGTCTTCTAAGTATTTTTCACGCCCGGACATCTGTTTACGTTCTCCCAGGCTGTGAAGAGAAAAGCTCACCAGCCTGAGTGCCGTTTTTTCAAGAAGCATGTCTTTGGCTTCAGCTATAAGCACGCCGTTTGTCGCAAGGTTGACATTGAATCCCTTTTCGCCTGAAATATCGAGAAAGCGGCCGAGAAGCGGGTGCATGAGCGGCTCTCCCTTGACATGAAAGTAAAGGTGCCCGGTGAAACCCCGTATCCGGTCCAGGACCAGGGTGAACGTCTTCTCATCCATGAATTCAGGTTTTCTTCCCGAAGGAGGACAGAAGCTGCACGCGAGATTGCAGACGTTCGTGATCTCGACGTATATTCTTTTGAATTTTTTCATAATCACATAAAAACCTTGCCCGGGGACCGTTTTTTGTCAATTATTATGATATAGCTACCGGAGGTATGCCATGAAAAGCAGCATGAGAACCGCAGTGATCACCGGGTGCGATTCAGGCATAGGCCAAAGCCTGTGCGAAATTTTTCTATCCAACGGCTTTTCCGTGATCATTTCTTACCTGCGCAGCAATCCTTTCGCAAACAACAGCATGGCGTACGCGAAAAAAGCCGACTTCCGCAGTCCCGATGAAGTGCAATCATTTGCCGGGTTTGCCCTGGCCCGGCTCGGGCGGGATTTCCGGCTCGAGTATTTCATCAACAATGCCGGGGTGGCCCTCGGCGGACCCGTGGAGCTCGTTCCGCTTGAAATTTACCGGGAGACTTTCGAGATTAATTACTTCACCCTGGCGGCCCTTTCGCGCGCGTTCATCCCAGAGCTGAAGAAAACCCGGGGAACGATCGGCGTGATCGGTTCGCTTGCCGGCAAGGTCGCACTGCCATATCTATCGCCCTATGCTTCGTCAAAATTCGCGGTCGAGGGTTTCTGCGATTC